>DMHA01000238.1 GCA_003449615.1 Flavobacterium sp. | reverse complement strand
GAAATAGTTTTTTTCATAACAGTATTATTTAAAATATTTGAAAGTATTCGATTCATCTATACTATTTTGTTAGCAAATTTAAAGATTGGACTAAAAAAAAATTATCAATCTAAAATAGGATTGCTTTTTCGTGAAAAAATATTTTTTCAACTATTTTCTTCTAAAAGCACATTCGGATTGTATCCAAAAAGTTTCTTTTTCTTGATGATTTTGGCCACACCAGCAGGCAACATATTTTCCCAACCCGGTTTGCATTGGCGAATCATTTTCAGCACTTCACGAGAAAATACCTCTAAGTTTTTAGGATTATAGTTTTCTATATCAACTACTTTTCCGTTGAATTTAAAGAATTTATACAATTCTTTTATTCTTGGGTGTATGATTAGTGTTTCAGATGTCGTGATTACGCCATTCTCGTCTAGCATTGGATACAAATACACTTTCAAATCTCGATAGAATAATTTTCCAAAGGCTTCTAAGATACCACCACTCAAATGGCGATAGTATTTTTCGTCAAAAATTTCTATCAAATTATTAACCCCCATCGCCAATCCCATTCGGGCTTTGGTGTATTTTGCAAAATATTCGACCACTTTATAATATTCCTGAAAATTTGAAATCATCACGGTTTGTCCCAAAGAACAAAGCAATTGGGCTCGATCCATAAAGTCCTTCTCGTCAATTTCTCCATCGGAACGCAAGTTGGATAATGTGATTTCAAAGATTACTAAAGTGTTTTCTTGACTTACTTTTTGTTCGTTGAGGAACATTTTCAATGATTCCTCATACATATCCATATTTACCTTTGTAACAGGACGAAAGCTTCCTCTTATGGCAAGAATATTTTTTTTGTACAAGATGGCGGCAGGAAGTATGTTTTTGCCTTCTGGGTCAAATATCACCGCATCCGTCATGCCATTTTTAACCAATTGTAAACTCATCAAACGATTGTCAACATTAGCAAAACGAGGTCCCGAAAAGTTGATGGTGTCTATTTCTAGTTGGTCTTTATCGAGATGATCATATAAATAACGCAATAAATTTTTTGGATTATTGTATTTATAAAATGCACCATAAATGAGATTTACACCAAGAATACCAAGGGTTTCTTGTTGCAAACGAACATCGGTTTCCTTAAATCTTATATGAAGAATAATCTCGTTATATTCTTCTTCGGGTTCCAATTGGTATTTTATACCAACCCAACCGTGTCCTTTGAATTGTTTAGCAAAATCAATGGTTGCTACGGTATTTGCAAAACTGAAAAAAATTTTATTGGGGTGTTTTTTTCTGCTTAATCTTTTTTCGATTAAACCAGCTTCGTGAGTAAGAATTTTTTTGAGACGACTCTCGGTTACATAACGGCCGTCTTCTTCGACACCGTAAATGGCATCACTAAAATCCTTATCATAAGCCGACATTGCTTTTGCAATAGTACCCGAGGAACCTCCAGCTCTAAAGAAATGACGAACTGTTTCTTGACCAGCACCAATTTCGGAAAAAGTCCCATAGATATTTTCGTTCAAATTGATACGAAGGGCTTTGTCTTTTAAAGAAGGAATTTGTTCGATGACTTTGTCACCTTTCAACGTAATTTCAGTGTCTCTTTTCATAAAGAAATCGCTATTTTGGTGCAAAGTTAGTAAAAATTGTTTCAAATTGCAGAGATTTATTGCTATTTTTGTATAATAATTAACAACTGTTCGAAAATGAATTTGTATTTTTTAGGAACTGGTACTTCACAAGGAATTCCTGTCATTGGGAGCAATCATTCAGTTTGTCAAAGTGCTGATTTTAAAGACAAAAGACTTCGAGTTTCTGTTTGGGTTCAATGGGAGAATTATTCCTATATTATAGATTGTGGTCCAGACTTTAGACAACAAATGCTCCTTTCGAATTGCCAAAAAGTGGATGGAATTCTCTATACGCACGAACATTCCGATCACACAGCAGGATTAGATGATATTCGCCCCTTTTTTTTTAAGCAAGGCGATATTCCAATTTATGGTCATCAACGTGTTCTAGAAAATTTAAAAAAACGATTTGATTATATCTTTGAAACCGAAAATAAATATCCTGGAGCGCCTTCTGTAAAACCAATTGAAGTAGTCAATAATCATCCTTTTGCTATTGGAAATAAAACTGCAATTCCTATCAATGTGATGCACGGCAAACTTCAAGTTTTTGGTTATAGAATTGATGATTTTGCCTATTTGACTGATGTCAAAACTATTGAAATTTCTGAAATGGATAAATTAAAAAATCTTAAAGTTTTGGTAGTCAATGCTTTGCGGGAAGAACCACACAATACCCATTTCAATTTGCAAGAGGCTTTGGATTTTATTGCATTGGTTAACCCCCAAAAAGCCTATCTCACTCACATTAGCCACATTATGGGTTTTCACGAACAGGTGCAACAAAAATTGCCAAAAAACGTTTATTTGGCTTATGATAACCTTGAAATTACTATTTAATATTTCCTTGAAATGAAAAAATCATTATTGCTTTATCTATTTATTATTGTTTTGCTTTTGAATGTTTTTACCTATATGTATTTCAGCAAACAGTTGGCTTTTGAAAAAAATAAATCTGCCAAAACAGAAGTAAAATTAAAAAAAGATGTGGAGGATACCAATGCCAAACTGCTTGATGCCAACTATTTTTCATTGGAAAAAAATGAAAATGCCCAGAATTATTTCAATCCTGACAATGC
>DMHA01000283.1 GCA_003449615.1 Flavobacterium sp. | reverse complement strand
CCAGTTTTTCTCCCTTTTCGTCAATGATAAATTCGGGGTCACCATCAAGCCGTTTCCAACGTGCAGCAAGCGGCACAAAAAAATCGTAATCAGGAGCATTCTGTCTTTCCAACTCACCGTAAATAATTTCAGGGTCTTTAAGACCTCTTACTTCCATCAGATTCTTTTTTCTTATATCGCGATGTACTTCAAATTGGTCATTTACCCGTTTGAGGAACAACATAGCAATAATGTATTCTTTGTATTCCGAAGCATCCATATTGCCACGAAGGCTCTCGCAAGCTTCTTCAAGAAAGGTTTCTAAACGGGAAAGAGAAAGTTTATGTTGTGCCATTATTTATTTAATGTTTTATTTTAATCTAATATCCTAGTAAATAACTCTGATAGTTTATTTTTTACTGTTTCGTAGCTTGGCAATTCACCTGGTATTTGATGCGCCATGCTGTTTTTCCAAGCTGCTGAAAGTTGTTTGTCGTTATCGGGATTTATGAGTTGCTCGATGCCTGTATAAGTATGCCCTTTGAATGCCATTTTTTTATGAAAAGCTTCAACAATGGCTTTGTAATCCAAATCGGTAAAATGATTTGACAGATACCAAATGTCATAAAGGTCGCGTGGTGCAGTATAGGAGCGTTGAATTAATGCACGCATTTTTTCGGCCAATACTTCTTCGATGCTGTAACAAGGTATTTGCAAAGCATTTTCAGTAAGTTTATCGGAATAAGGATGGTTTACATCTTTGTTTGCAACAGGGAAAAGCATTAATTCGTAAAGAATTATTTCAATTTTTATTTTGGTTAACCAACGTTGCGGAGCTGGTGGTGCTTCGTTTCGGGGATGGTCTGAACCCCAAAATTTGATTATCGCTTCGTAACCGGCAAGTTCATTTTTATGAACCAATTCTTTTAACGATTCAATATGTGTAGGCATTTCGACCCGTTGCTGAATAAGTGTTGTTATCTCACTTAAATGTTTACGGGTTAATTTGAATTCTTTTTCGGTTGAGGTAAAATCTAAATCTTCGGAAAAACGGTAATCGGGGATATAGCATTTCTTTAAGCATGTACCACCTTTGAAAATAAGCTTTTGCTTCAATTCAGGAATGGAGAAAATTGCATCAATGAAATGGCCTAATGCCCAATCCTTATCAATGGTGCTTTTAACTACTCCTTTTTGAGTTGCTATGGTAACAATTTCCTTTTGTAATATCATTTAATATTGCTTGTTACAAATATCTAAAATTTCTTCTTTGCTTATATTTAATCTCAAACGCCAATCGTTTACGAATTCACCTTTTTCTGTGCCAGCCGGATCAAACAGATTGTACTTTGCATTTACCATTTGCTTAGCAAACTTAATAAATGTCTTCATCTTCTGCTTATCAATAAGTTCAGCCAAAAAGCCCATACGCTTTGTTGCTGCAATATTGTCTATGGCCGTGCAGTATTCAATCATTCGCTCACTTGATAGCTTTGCATTATAAAATGCCCTGATAAGTTCAGCATACCCACCGGAATGTTCGGGTAAATCGAAGCAATCAACAATGGTCTTATCAACATTTGTGATGCGGTACTTATGGTTGCCGGTGCCACTTTCTTCAATTCCAGTAATTTTATGGGGCGCTACCTTAATAAACTTATAAGACGTACCAAAAATTATTGTGTTGCGCTTCAATTTAGTTGTTTGTATGTAAATGTTATTTGGAAATTGATCTGTAAGACCGTGAGAATTCAAAGCAGACCAATATGCTATTGAGCCATTGTCGGAAATAAAACAACCAATAGTCATGTCATTTCTGAAATTTAACCGACAAAACTTTCCTCTTTCTATTCTCGATAAAATCTTCTTATGAACAAGATTTTCTAGGGTTTCATTTATATCGGTCTTCTGAAAATCATAAACACTCCTTACTTGAACTAATGAAAATATGTCAAGCTCAAGTTCATCAAGCCTAAGAAGAAAATTGATTTGCTCCTGAGTTAAATTTTCTGATATGTAAGTACTTCTTGCCATTACTTTCTATTATATTATAAACCCCAATTAATAGGGTTTATTGTTTATTAATAGGTAATGCAAATATAGTATAATAATCAATTTGAAACTGTATCTGATAAACAATATTTTACATGTTTAACCTAAAACTTCATATAAATAAACATAACAACGCAAGTATCTATATACTAATATATTTAAAAATCAGTAAAATGGAATATTTGTAATATTTAAACTGACAATACTGACAAAAAATTGATATCTTGTTAATAATCAGTCGAAATACGACAGAAAGTCAGCTATAACTCGTTGTTTTTCAATTGGCTTAATAATTGAAAAAAAGATCGAAGCTAACTAAAACTAATAAATGACAAAAAAAACAACTAAAAAAGGGAGATAAAAAAACCTTCAATATTACCAGTATTGAAGGTTAAAGGGCTTGTCACCCCGATTTGATTTCGATTGAAATGTGATACAAAAATAGATTTTTTTGTAAGAAAACAAAATTATTCTTCTTTTTTCACCTTCCTGGAGATACCTTCTCTTTTCAAAATGGACAATTAAATTAAATATGAATAGTCTAAATAAAATTTTATGACTAATAGCTTTACGATTTCAATTAACCCATTGGCAGAGTTTATAAATGCAACACCTGCCAGAAAATTACGTATCATTAAAGAACAGAAATTTCCTTCAAAATTTATTGTTTCGAGGTACAGGATTGCCAGAAATAATATGGTGTCTTCAATACGTAATCAGTTTTCGGAGACAGACATCATCTCAGGATTAGAACGACTTAATGGTATAAAACCTAAAAGCGATTTTCAAACTAATGATGTAAAAAATTCTATTGAAGCATTACGTGCTTTTTTAAAACTACAGTTTCCTAATGATTTTAAAACTATTAAATGTGAGTTTAGTAAAC
Organism: Flavobacterium sp.; assembly: GCA_003449615.1. Classification (GTDB taxonomy): domain Bacteria; phylum Bacteroidota; class Bacteroidia; order Flavobacteriales; family Flavobacteriaceae; genus Flavobacterium. Next base: position 1,706 of record DMHA01000283.1, on the reverse strand, counting down.
CTGAAGCAAAAGGTTTTATACTTGAAGGTGTTAACATTATTGTTTCACCTGATATTATTCTCCGAGGTAATAAAAACGGAAAGCCTTTTGTTGGTGGAATTAAATTTCATATATCAAAAAGTAAAAAAATTAATGAAGCTACAGGAAAGTATGTAGCTCATGGAATCAAACTATTTTTGAAAAAAACAGAATTAAAATCCGATGAAATTATTTTGCCTGAATATTGTTTATGTGTTGATGTATTTGGAGAGAGAGTAATCCAATCACCTAAAAAGGATGATGAATTTACAATTGGACTTTCTGAAGCATGTGAGGAAATAAAGCGATTATGGCCGACAGCGTAAATAAACTAAGGCGTCAGAAATGACGCCTTTTTATTTCCTCTTATCAATCAAAAGCAACACAAGCAATAAAGGGGGTATTTCGACATTAGATCCTTTTGCATTATTCGCCCAGATAAGAATTGAGAATTTTGGCGGTGATATCATACAACTAACATGTTAGGTATCCTATTTAGAATATTACTTAACTTTATTTGTTTGATAGGGTTAGAATAAAAAACCGCATAAATACTGAGATTTAGGCGGCTTTGATTTTTTTTGATTTGTACTCTGGCGGAGAGTTAGGGATTCGAACCCCAGATACCCTTTTGGAGTATACACACTTTCCAGGCGTGCGCCTTCGACCACTCGGCCAACTCTCCCTAGTATATTTTTTAATACAGGCCTGCGAAATTAATCAAATTTATCTGCTTTTACAATATTTTTTTCTACATTTGCTTAAACTAAACGAATTTATTGAAAATGAAGAACTTATTTGTTTGCTTACTTAGCATTGCAATGTTTTGCTCCGCAATGGGGCAAATGAGCAATGCCAACTGGATTACCCACCCTACTGCAAACTTAAACGATTATGGCGTTTATTATTTTAGAAATACTGTTACCATCAATTCCTTGCCTAAAAGCTTAAACGTTCTGATATCAGCCGATACCCGATACAAATTATATGTAAATGGCACGTATGTTACTTTTGGTCCTGCCCGCAGCGATATTAAACATTGGAAATACGATTCCATAAACATTTATCCTTATCTCAAAATTGGTGAAAATTCAATTGCTGTTCAGGTTTACAATTTTGGTAAAGATAAACCCGTAGCACAATTAAGCTCAAAAACTGCATTCATATTCAAAGGTTCTGCAGGCTTGGAAGATGTAATGAATACAGGTAAAGGCAATTGGAAAGTTATTAAAGATAACGCATGGCAAGCTACCAAATTAGAATGGTGGGATTGGGCCAATGGCTGGTACGCAATAGGTTGCACAGACTCACTGGGCGCAGAACAATCAATTTGGGGATGGCAAGAAAATGGCTTTGATCATAGTTCCTGGTCTGATGCCAAAATTCTTCCCAATGTTGATTGTGAATGGGTTCTAGAAGTTCGTGATATTCCCTTAATGCATGAAAAAATTACCCGATTTAATTCTATTCGCAGAATTTCAGGAATAACAGGTTCCGATAATTTTATCAAAGGTACAGGTACTCTTAGTATTCCCGCAAATAAGACCATGAGTATGATTCTTGATCATGATATGCTTACCATGGGGTTTCCTGTTATCAAAACATCTAAAGGAAAAAATAGCGTGATTAAAATTACCTACGCCGAATCTCCATTTACTAATTATGCCGAAAAAGGCGGTAAAAAAGTG
>DMHA01000222.1:224-3443 GCA_003449615.1 Flavobacterium sp. | reverse complement strand
ATCCTGTTGCGAGTTTAGGGTAATATCTGAAATTTTCATAATTTTAAAGAATTTCTTTTTTAATAAAATAGAAAAGAATAAACCAACAAGTTTTTCGGAATTAATTACTTCCTTTGCGTTAGGCGGCGGTAAAATTTTTATACTTTTGATTTTAGTACACGACAATTTTAAAAAATTAACAAAAAATAAGTTCTTATAAATTTTGATATAAAGCTGATATTCAGTATATTAAAGGTTAATTTCTACGTTATGCCTTTAAAAAAGAATACCAGCTTAAACCACAAAGATACACAATTAACAACACTATTTAAAGACCATTTTAGCGGTTATTTACAACTCCAAAGGGTGCGAGTTATTTGTATGATTATCAACGCTCTATGTAAAGTTCGAAGTGTAAATTTCTCTAAATTGTCTTCTGGATTTGACAATCAAACAGAGTCTTCAAGTAATTATAGACGCATTCAAAGATTTTTTGCTGAAGTAAATCTTCCTATGGAACTTGTAGCAAAACTCATATTTGGATTATTGCCTGACAAAAAATCACTCACTTTAGTGATTGATAGAACGAATTGGAAGCTAGGACAAACTAATATTAATGTCTTAATGCTTGGTGTAAGTTATAAAAATGTTGCTTTTCCTTTGATGTTCAAATTGTTAGACAAGAAAGGGAATTCTAACACACAAGAGAGAATTGAACTGATAAATGATTTTATAAAATGGTTTGGAAAAGAGTGTATCGATTCTTTATTAGCTGATAGGGAGTTTGTAGGTAATGAATGGATAAAGTTTCTGAATGATAATAGCATCAAGTATCATATTAGAATTAGGAATAATTTTAAAATATATTGTCCAAAAAAACAAAAAGAAATAACAGCATGGCATTTGTTTAATAATTTAGCAAACGGAGAATTAAGACATTATAACAGGATTATTAAAATTCATGGAGAATATTGCTATATTTCAGGCATGAAATCAATTAAAGAAGGTAAATTAGATTATTGCCTAATTGTTTCATTTAACAAGCCCGAAGAAGCATTAATTAAATATCGTGAAAGATGGCAGATTGAAACATTGTTTAGAGGTTTAAAAACAAGTGGTTTTAATCTTGAAAACACACATGTAACACATTTAGATAGATTAGAAAAGTTAATTCTAGTGGTAATGATAGCTTTTGTATGGTGTTATAAACTGGGAGATTTTATTGATGCTAATTTCAAAAAAATCAAAATTAAGAAACATGGAAATAGAGAGATAAGCGTATTTAAACACGGCTTAGAATACCTATCAAGAGTAGTAATATCAAATATTAATGTATTCAATATCAATGTTTATGATTTTATTGTCGTGTAGTAAAACTTTTGATGCTTAATATTATAGTAAATAGCCTATTAATAGGTACTACAAAGGAATATAGAATTGTTTTAATATACTTTTCAATTATTATAACCTTACTAATACTGATTTATATTTTTGTCAATAGACTTCCAAATCAAGTTAGAATTATTAAAAATTATTTAAGTACAAGTAAAAATAAAACCTCAGAAATTTCTAAAGTTATGGTTACAGAAAAAACAGCTAATTTAGAAAATTTAAATTTTGACAAATTTAAAGGACAAATTTATTTTAAAAATGGAAAAAAAGATGTTCACTATACTTTTGAGCAATTAAAAATTAAAGGAAATTTATACACAACCGATTTAATATGGTTTGAAGGCTTAAAAAATTGGACTAAAGTGAAAGAGATTGCTGAACTTGCAGCAATAGCTTTAAGTAAACCGCCATTGACAGAAAAAGAAAAAAATATTCAGTGTTTTAAAAATTCAATTAAACCCTCAATAATATTTTACGTTATTTTTTCATTGCTTCTTGGCACTACATCTGGTTTTTTAGAAAAATACCAATATGATGTATTTATTGATGAAATTAATAATAATCATAAGCAAAACATAGAAAGGGAGAATGAAATTACAAGAAAAAACCAAAAATTTATTTCCGAGTTGCAAAAAAGCAGTGATTTTAATTTCAGCGAAAATAGAACAGATACATCGGGTTACACAGATATGCCATCTAATGAAATTTACGCAACAGGTAAAAATGGAGTGAGGTTTACAAGATGGAAAAGTGTATTTGCAATAAGAGGGACAGACCAAGAGCAGATTTCATACAACCACACCCATAAAGTCTTGTTTAGACCTTATCAAGCGATAATTAAACACGCTAATTTATCTAAAGAAGAAAGAGAAAATATCAGTTTATTGTTACTAAACTTTGTTTTAGCAGCATTATTAACAAATCTTCTACTTCTTCCGTTTTTATCTTTGATTTACTTTTTTAAAAACAAAAGGAGAATATGATTTGGAATAAAATTTATTGTACATTTGCAAATACACTTTAAACTTTTATAGTATGAGTAAGTCAGAATATGAAGTTATAAAAAAACTTTTAGATAAAAAAAGAAAAGAGATTAAAAATAATCAAGCAGAAGCCCGTTCTGTTTTGGTTAGAGCTGGCATATTTACTGAAAAAGGTAATTTAAGAAAAGTGTACAAAGATATATGTACACAATCAAGTCTGGCTTAATTTTAGGTTTTCACGGTTGTGATGAACACGTAGCAACTGATATTTTACTTCAAAAAATAAAATTCAAACCAAGTGAAAACAAATATGATTGGTTAGGCAAAGGTATGTATTTTTGGGAAAATAGCCCTTCAAGAGCAGAACAGTTTATCACCCATTTATTTAACAATCCACAAAAAGACAAACCTAAGATAGCTAAACCATCAGTTTTAGGGGCTGTTATTGATTTAGGTCATTGTTTAGACCTAACAGATTATTATTGCCTACAAACATTGAAAGATGCTTACGAATATTATTACGATTTACAGACATCTTCAGGTTGGGAAGTTTTAAAAAATACTAATCCAAAAGATTTAGTTGGTAATCCTGATAATCTATGGAGACAATTAGATTGTGCTGTTATTAATTTACATCATAAATTTAGAGATGAGAATAACCTAAAGCCTTACGATTCTGTAAGAGGTATTTTTGTTGAGGGTGAAGAATTGTACCCAACTGCTGGCTTTAGAGATAAAAACCATATTCAATTATCTATAATAAATTCTAGATGTATAAAAGGGTATTTTCTTCCGAGAGATAAAGTATAAAAATAAATAACCTCACACAACAGTTAGAGTTTCATTGGGTGCGAAGCACCAACAA
>DMHA01000222.1:0-177 GCA_003449615.1 Flavobacterium sp. | reverse complement strand
AAACTCCTGTTGAACGAAACCGAGGTTCGTTTTCCTATAATTTCAAAATTCCCAATCTAGTGCTCGTTTGTAACGAATTCCTATTTATTTGTATGAACTAAATAAAGCGTTTGCAATGCGATTCATACCCAAAAAAATATAAATAATCGGGTGGTAGTGAGTGAAGAAATACTTGCA
>DMHA01000203.1:2438-2815 GCA_003449615.1 Flavobacterium sp. | reverse complement strand
CCGGTTTCTCACCTACTCAATAATGACTAACCAAAGACGAAGATTTACCAAAAGACAAAAGATAGATTTATACTTAGCTTCAGGTGGTTTATGTGAAATTTGCCAGCAGCCACTTCCACCTGTGTTTCATGCTGATCACATCAAACCTTATTCTAAAGGTGGTATAACTGATGTCATCAATGGTCAAGCTACCTGTCCCAAATGTAATTTACGCAAAGGAGACAAAGAAATGAGAGATTTCAAAAATACATTTTCACTTCCCGATAATTTTGAAGCTCGTACATGGCAAAGCGAGTTTTTCGATTCTTATATCCGTAAGTGTATTAGTGGTAGAGATTCTAACTTTCTACTTGAGGCTTGTCCAGCAGCAGGAAAAA
>DMHA01000203.1:0-2378 GCA_003449615.1 Flavobacterium sp. | reverse complement strand
GATTGAAAAGACAATTGATTGATTGGGTAATAGTTATAGTACCTACCGATCACTTAAGAAATCAGTTTGCCAAAGATGCTCTGGAGTTTAAAATAGAACTTCATCATAGTGTGGAGTATCTCCCTGAAAATCTCACTAATTCTGGTGATTATCAAGGTGAAGTATTAACTTATGCTCAAATAGGTAGTAAGGCTGACTTATATAGAATACGAACTCATAAAAAACAAGGTAAAGTGTTAGTTATTGGGGATGAAATTCATCATTTAAGTGATGATAATTCCTGGGGTAATGCGTTTCAGGAATCTTTTAAAGAGGTTAAATATAGATTATTTACTTCAGGTACACCATTCCGAAGTGACAAACAAAAAATTCTCAGTGATTGGATTAGCTATAAAGATGGCTATGCAACTCCTGATTATCAATATGACTATGCAAAAGCATTAAAAGATGGTGTTGTGCGTAACGTAATTTTCCCCTCTTATGATGGAAAATTTACTTGGATGCGTGGATATGATGGAAGTATTCTTAAAAAGAGCTTTGCTGAAACAGAAACAAAACAAGAAGAATCAGAGGCTTTGAAAGCTGCATTATTGCCTGATGGTGGTTGGATACAAGAAACATTAGAATCCGCTCATAAACAACTATTAAGTATCCGTGAGTGGGAGCATAAAAATGCTGGTGGTTTGTTAGTTTGTATGTCCAAAGATTATGCAGAAAAATCGGCAAAAACATTAGAAAAAATCACCGGAGAAAAGCCTATAGTTGTTCATTCAGATGATCCTGAATCATCTGAGAAAATCAAACGTTTTGCTGATGCAAAAGGTTCTAATGCTTCCAAATGGATTGTCGCTGTTAAAATGATTAGTGAAGGGGTAAGTATTAAGCGTTTACGAGTAGCTGTTTATGCTACCAATATCTTAACATTAATGTTTTTTCTTCAGTTAATGGGAAGAATTACTAGAATAATTGGTGACTATCAAGACGAAACGGCTTATTTTTACGTTCCCTCTCATCCCACTTTATCAGAGTATGTTAAAGACATAGAATCTGTAGTGTCTGAGTGGGAGAAAGCAGATGATGATTTTGACAAATCAGACAAACAAAATCGTCAAAATAAAGAATTAGAAGAATTACCATTATTTGCATCACGTCCTCTAGCTTCTACTGGCTATGAAGATGCTCAATATTTGGGAGGAGACAAAATATTACCAGAAGAATTAAAAGAAGCACGTCGTTTAAAAAGTCTTGATCCAAAACTAGGCTATATCCATGATGCTCATCTTGCTCAAATTTTGCGTACAGCTAATCCTGACAAAGAGCATATTAACGAAAATACAGAAGATAAAAAGAGTTCTAAGTCAAACACAACTAAAACAGAGCGTTGCAAAAAGTTGAGAACAGAAATTCAGAACAAAGTGAGATATTTAGCTAGATTATGTGGGTCAAATGATGAAAATAGAACAGAAATAATTAAGTTGATACACAATAAAGCTAATGAAGTTGCGATTAAAGGAAAACCACAGAATAAAGCTACTGAACAAGAGTTAGAAAATAAGCTACAATTTATATTAGATAAAATAGCTTGGAGTCAACAGAATCCGGGGAAATTATGGTGGTAAAATCAAAAAATAAAAATCTGAATCAATCTATTAATATATCTGAGAGTTTAGAGGAAGAAGCAAGTCGCAATTTCTTCCTTTGTGGTGCTCTTCAGAACACATTGGATAGAGGACTACACGGACTTAATGAGTTCCCGAAACTATTACGCCAGTTAATGGAGCGTAAAGCTTGGTATAATATTTATGTTGAGCAAGTTCATAGAAGTGTACATTTTGACAAACACAAAAATCCCGATGATACTTTAAATGATCGTCTTAACTTTTTAGACTTCATTACTCATAGAATGCCAGAAGGTTTGCAAACAAAACCAGAACTTATTGAACGTTTATTAAGAGATGATCGAGAAACGCTAGAAATGTTTAGACAGATTATTTATCCTGCTGATAAGTTAGGTGAATTAAATATGTTTAAACAATCATTAACAGTAATTGATGTTGATTCAGATGAATTTAAGTCAAAATCGAAATCAATTCAATCAAGTATCATTGCAGTTTATGGCAATCCAAAAACTGGGAGAATAGGCGCTCCAGAAATTATTAAATGTCTATATACTCAAAACTTAATCAGTTTAAAATTTGCTGCAAAACTAGGAGCTTATAGACCTACTAAAAAGCAAAAAATATTAATAAATGATGCTGTAGTTCAGATTCAAAGACTGTTAGAAAATCATCCTTTTCCTGATGATGAAGAAGGCAAAAAATACTTGAAGGAAAAGATTAATAAAATGGTTCAAAAAATTCTAAACGAAAATCTGAGAT
>DMHA01000165.1:801-4245 GCA_003449615.1 Flavobacterium sp. | reverse complement strand
GAAGCTAGGGGTTACAGAAAAATTGAAATCAGTACCCAACGTAATTACTTGAAAGGTTTCGAGTTTGACAAAAACTCTTCTTTCAATGGCATTTTCAATGCTCCTTACTCATTAACTCATACAGCTGGTAGAGAAAGCGGAGAGTTTGTAGTTGCTGATTTTAACCCAGCTAATTTAGTGAGTGCTCCATCTGGTGCCACACACTTCCGTTTGATTAGCTCTCTTTCAGTAGTGAGTGATTTTGAATATAATGCTACCACAAACAGCTATGATCCTATGGATGCAGCTTTGAATGAGATAAGCGATATTCAATACAGTGACTTTTTGGATTTGTACGCTCCAGTTCCTGCTACAACAATTGTTGCAACTTTACCTAATGGAGCAGTTCCAACGGTAAACACAACCGTTTTGCAGTGCATCGGAATTGAGTTCTACCAACAAGTAGGTGGAAACTATTACTTGTTCTCCAGTGGGAACTGCTTGAAAGTCGAGGACGCTTTCTAGAAAAACCCTTGAAGGATCCCTCGCCAAAAACGAGGGATTTTTTTTATCAACTCCTTAAAACAAAAACAATGGAAAATAAAATAATCAGGGTCGCCCAAGGCAAACAAAGTACATTGAGTCAGTTGTATATCAACGGAATTTTCCAATGTTATTTGTTAGAAGATAAAATCAGGGAAGTGAAGATTGCTTCACAAACTGCCATTCCTACAGGTGTTTTTGAATTAAAACTCAACACTTGGGGAGCAAAAAATGCGGATTACAAGAGAGCTTTTGGAAACCTACACCAGGGAATGATTGAGATTTCGGGATTACCGAATTTCAGTTTTGTCTATATCCACGTCGGAAATACTATAAAAGATACTGCCGGTTGTCCGCTTTGTGGTTTTGGTTTCCAATTTGCTGAAGGCGATTTTCAAGTTACCCAAAGTATAGCAGCTTACAAAATGATTTATCCCAAGTTGGTTGTATTGGCAAAGGATCCTTCTAACAAATTTACCATTGAAAATAATTTTCAATTTTAAAAAGCAAATCCAATGGAAAATATTAATGCCATAGCAGCACTTTTTGGAACTCTCATCACCTTGTTACTCTCGGTTGTGGCTTATTTTATCAAGCAATTACACACTGATTTCAAGAGTATGGAGAAAGATTTGATTGAAGTAAAAACGATGGCTTTAATCATCAAAACCGAGTTCAAAAGCGGGAATGATTTACTAAACCAGAAAGTAGAATACATCGAAAAAAGAGTACACAATTTAGAATTATCAATTTTTAAAAATCAAGATTATGAAAAATAATAAAATGAATTTGGCAGAAAGAGTTTTGGCACCAACTCCAAAATGGTTTAAAGTTCTTCGAACAGTTGGGATTGCCTTGGCATCCGTTGGCGGAATTATCATAGCTTCTCCGGTTGCTTTGCCAGTTGGCTTGGTAAGTGCAGCTGGTTATTTGGTTCTGGGCGGAAGTATTATTTCAGTAGTTTCTCAAACTGCTGTAAAATCGGAAGAAGAGCCAATAACAAACCCGTAAAAACGGTTAAAAACCACTTTGAAAGCTCCATTATTTGGGGCTTTTTTCGTTTATAGCAGTTAATAAATGTGGATTGCTTTGCTTTTCTTCGTTTTATTTAAGTGGTGCAATCATATTGCACTTATGCGTTAGTTTGCTTGGGAATAAGGTGCTAATGAAATCAAAAAAACAATTCTAAAATAATTCCTTTGTGCGGATCATCTTTTAAAATATTGTTTTCTAAAAAAGTGGATGTCTTAATTTTTGAAATCTTATTCAAATTATCGGATATAAAAATATGGTCGATGCAATTTTGAATTTGTTCTGTTGCTCTATGAATATTGAAGTTATCCGTAAAGTTTATTAATTCTGTTCTGCTTTTAATTGTTGGTAACTGTCGTTTTTCGATATCGAAAAATGAGGTGTTGAAGTCTCCAATAATAAGAACATTTTCATTTTCAATCAAAATATTCTTTATGTCATTCTTGAAATTTTCAAGTTCTATTTTTGCAATTTCATCCTGGTATTTTATTCCCCAAGTCCCAATTATGGTTCCATAAACGGCAATTTCTTTGCCGTCAATAGCGAATTTATGACCAATGGAAGTATAATTGTCAATCGTTTTTATCTCTTGAATTGATTGGTGTTTTGAATAAATACTAGTTCTTACTGGGGTTTCTCCTTTGAGGTAAATTCCATAATCAAGATGCTGAAATATTTGATTTGTTGGAATTGATTTTGAATGATATTCGAAATAAGTTGTATCAAAACCAAAGGTTAAGATGTTCTCATTTACAATCAAAAAATCTAAATCTTGTTTGTTGATTTCCTCCTGAATTATCCTTTTTAAAGCTTTGGATTTCTTGAACCAGTCTATGTTGAGAGTTGCTATTTTCAAATCGATTACTTTTTTACAAATTTAGAATTCCATTTGAACACTTGTGATTGCAGCTTTTTTATTTATTTATATCCAAATATAAATCCAAAATATCTATAGAATTTGATTTTTCGATATTTAGATATTTTTTCATTTTGTCAATCTCAACTTTCCAAGTAGCTATATCTTTTGGTGATTTTCGGCTGCTACCTATTTTATCTCCAATAAAATAAATATTAATCAACTTTGAATTAATATTATTACGTTTTAATAGATCTAAAATATAAATCCGATTTGCAAGTTGGTAGTATTTTTTAGACCAAGGACTGTCTATTAATATTTCAGTTCCGATGTTATTTGCAGTATTATTTAGTGCTTTTCCAATTTTTATTAAACTTTTTGGAACTGCTTTACAATCATTTTCAAGTTCTCCAATGTGAGCTTTAGCTTCTATTAAAACCCAAGTTTTAATATTGTTCTTTACAGTATAGCCAACTAAATCCCAATTCATTGAATTGCCACTTTGTGGCCATTCTTCTTTCCATTGAGATATTACTGCTTTGTAACTTGGTTCTTTTTCTAAAAAAGACAAACCTACCAACTCTTTGTCAGGTTCATTTTTATTTTTTGAAAAATCAAAATCCAACCAAGTAATATTATCAATGTTTAATAATTGTTTTATCTTATTATCAAATTTATTTCTATGTCGGCCGGTCCATCTTAATAGATGAAATTCGCTACCATATCCTAAAGCCATTTTTCCCATATACAAATATACATAATAATATTATTTACACTATCTCTTATTTTCTATGGTAGCGGTATAAAATGGCTCTGCGGATGTCATTTATGAGCATCATATCCTCTTTGTATTGCTTTTCTTTTTTCTCCAGAAGTTTGAGAGCTGCAACATTTTTTTGGTGCTGCTCGTGCTCCACCATCATTAAACTAGCTTGGGGATTGAATTGTTTTTTGAAATCTGGAAGACGCAAAAACGAAATAACAGAACCTACTAAATACTGATGCCAGAATTTTGTTTGCCATAAACTATAAGC
>DMHA01000165.1:395-701 GCA_003449615.1 Flavobacterium sp. | reverse complement strand
CTGTTAGTAAATGGCGTTTTTTGTGGCTTTCCGCTGTTCATCCCCTTGTTAAGTATGAATAAATGGGGTTTTGTGTAAACGGTGTCTTTTCGGTGGGTCTTGATGATGAAATTTAGCATAGCATTGGATTTAAAAACTGGGTTAGCTTTTCAATTTTCCACAGGGTTCCAGTTGAAAGACCAATGTGCTTCGCTACGCTCCGCCCATTAAATTTTTCAAAAGAAAAAAAAGGAAAAAAAAGAAAGCCATTCGTTCAAGTGGAGGGTTTCAAAAAAGCAAGTTTTTTTGATAAAATACTACCCGATA
>DMHA01000165.1:0-309 GCA_003449615.1 Flavobacterium sp. | reverse complement strand
GAATGTTGTTGCGAACCGTTATGGGTGGAGATTTTATCAAAAACCGGAGGCTTGAACTTGCTTTTTTGTAAACCTGGAACTTACCTTTGCTCTCTTTTTTTTTATTTTTTGTTTTGATTTCATTAACTAAACATCATTGTATAATCGGAAGTTTTGCTAAGGAAAGGGAGTTGATTTGGAAGAGAGTGGTTTTCGGAAAGTGTGTGGATTTTCAAAACAGAAAAAAGAAATATAAAATCCATTCCTATTATTTTTCTGTTTTGAAAATCCATACTCTTTCTTGGACTTGATTTTGTGGGTATTGAAAAT
>DMHA01000078.1:862-15768 GCA_003449615.1 Flavobacterium sp. | reverse complement strand
TAAGTTGACCCTTCAATTTCCACAGTATTATTTATTTTTAAGTCTATCTCTTGTCCTATTTTAAAATCTGGATGAATAATAGAAAGATATGTTTTATTGTGATTTGGATTTGATTCTTTTAGAAAATTATATTTTTTATAGGGATTTATGCTATTAAAAGTTTGGATTTGATTTTTGGGTATTAAATATTCTTCTTTTGATTCACAATCTTGAATGATATAAAATTTTTTATCCTCTATGGTTGTTTCTTCCTTAATTATACAACTTATTTCATTCATAGTATTTTTCTTTTTATAATGAGGTACAACTGATTTATATATAAATAACAAAATCATACAAACCCAATCATTTTGGGTAGATTTGTACAATTTCTGTCATACTATATTTCTTTCCAAATATATTATTTTTTTCTTACAAATCAGACTTTTCAAACAAAAAAAATCCCGCTAAAAATGAATTTAGCGGGATTTTAATATGAGAAAACTAATTATTTTAAACTTGAAATATGAACCGCCAAGTCAATTAATTTGCTTGAATAACCATATTCGTTATCATACCAAGAAACCAATTTGAAGAAAGTGGAATTCAAACCAATTCCTGCAGTCGAGTCGATGATAGAGGTTCTTTTGTCAGAAATAAAATCCTGAGAAACAACAGCATCTTCTGTGAATCCCATAATTCCTTTCATCGTAGTTTCGGAAGCTAATTTCAGAGCTGCCATGATTTCGTCATACGAAGTTTCTTTGGCTACTTTTACGGTTAAATCTACCACAGAAACGTCAGCGGTAGGAACACGGAAAGACATTCCTGTTAATTTTCCATTCAAATCTGGAATTACTTTCCCTACTGCTTTTGCAGCTCCAGTTGATGATGGAATGATGTTTATTGCAGCTGCTCGTCCGCCTCTCCAGTCTTTTCTAGAAGGTCCATCGGCAGTCATTTGAGTGGAAGTGGTAGCGTGAACTGTGGTCATCAAGGCTTCAACAATTCCAAAATTATCATGAATCACTTTGGCCAAAGGAGCCAAACAGTTGGTTGTACAAGAAGCATTAGAAACCACAAGGTCTGAAGCTTTAGCCGTTTGGTGGTTTACTCCCATTACAAACATGGGTGCATCGGCAGATGGAGCAGAAATAATTACTTTTTTTGCACCGCCATCAATATGAGCTTTTGCAGTCTCGATAGTGGTAAAGAAACCTGTACATTCTGCAACTATATCTACATCAACATCTTTATCGTCCCATTGAATTAATTTTGGGTCTCTTTGAGCAGTTACTCTAATAAATTTATCATTTACAAATAATTTACCGTCTTTTACTTCAACAGTTCCATTGAAACGACCGTGAACAGAATCATATTTCAATAAATAAGCCAAGTGATCTACATCTAATAAATCATTGATGGCTACTACTTCTACATTATCTCTGTTAAAAGATTCTCTAAAAACGATTCTTCCAATTCTTCCGAATCCATTGATTCCTAATTTTACTTTTGACATTTTTTTGTTTGCTTTAGGCTTAAAGTTCCTACTTTAAGCTGATTAATTAATTATTTAATTTATTGATATTTGGCGTAAGCCGTACTTTTATACTGACATAATTTCGGAAACGCGAAGTAATTCTCTATCAATTACTGATTTTCCTTTTATAGCCTTTAATAATGGAGTTAATGTTACTTTATCATTGAGCATTCCAACCATAAAATTTGATTTTCCTTCCATCAAACTTTCCACAGCTTTCACTCCCAATCGGCTGGCGAGAACCCTGTCAAAACATGATGGTGAACCACCGCGTTGCATGTGTCCTAGAACAGAAACTCGAATTTCATATTCTGGAAGGTTGGCTTCGACATAATCTTTTAATTCGAAAACATTTTTTCCAATTTTATCTCCTTCGGCGATAACAACTATACTTGATGATTTTCCTGACGCTTTACTTTTTTTGAGTGAATCAACTAATCTTTCTAAACCTAAATTTTCTTCTGGTATTAGAATTTCTTCTGCTCCACCGCCAATTCCTGCATTCAATGCAATATGACCTGCATCACGACCCATAACTTCTACAAAAAACAATCGGTTGTGTGAACTTGCAGTATCACGAATTTTATCAATACATTCTATCACCGTGTTCAAAGCTGTATCGTATCCCAAAGTATGACTTGTCCCGAAAATATCGTTGTCAATTGTTCCTGGAATTCCCATTACAGGAAAGTTGAATTCTTTATTAAAAATTTCTGCACCAGTAAAACTCCCATCACCACCTATGACTACTAGACTATTAATTCCCGCTTTAACCAATTGCTCATGGGCTTTTTTACGTCCTTCAACGGTCATAAACTCTTTGGAACGAGCCGATTTTAGAATTGTTCCTCCTTTATTGATAATATTGTGAACTGTTCTTGGTCCCATTGGAATAAAATCGCCTTCAATCATTCCTTGATAACCTCTATAAATTCCTGCACATTCTATTTTGTGATAAGCACATGTTCTGACTACTGATCGTATGGCGGCATTCATACCTGGAGAATCTCCTCCTGAAGTTAGCACGCCTATTTTTATTGTTTTTGACATTATTTAATTATTAAAAGTGTAAAATTAATAAACAATCGTCAAATTTAACAGTATGTTTTTAATAAATTAGTAAAAAAAAGCAAATTCAAACGTTATCGTTGATAAGTTGCCAAAATATTATACTAAAAATGATATTTACTCTTGGACTAATATTTTAATGTAATAAGAAGTGTTTTAAAGTTTTTCCATTTGCTAAAATGCAAAAACTTTAAATCACTTCTAAATTAAGAATCTTTCTTTGAATTTAATCTTCTTCGGGTACTCTACCTTCCTGGTTTGGATTTAATATTTTGGTATCAGGAGTATTCGATTTTGATTGATTTTTCTTTTCTGGAGCTAAGTTTGAATCATCATCTATGACCGGAGATTCTATCACTTTTTTTATTTTTTTATTTTTAAACTTATTAATTAACTCTTTGAAGGTATCAAAATCAACTTCATAAGTTATACCAACTCCTTGTGTATAACCAATTCCTTCACCGATGTAGCTAATATCATTTTCTCTATTGAAAAAGCGAAGATTAACCGTTCCGTCATCATTTACGCGGTATAAAATTTCTAAATCGCCTACTACGGCTGTTTGTGAAATTCCACCAAATGGAACACCGACTTTTCCGTTAATGGTTATTCTTTCGTTTATTTTAGAAGAAATTGAGGCCACAAATCTTCCATCGGTTTCTCTTCCTGTTGTTCTATCTGCACCAATGATGTCAATATTTACCTGAAATTTTTCATCGTTAGAATGTATCATTCCTGTCAATAAACTAGATGCTGTCTCAAAAGCACCTTGAGATAGTGCCGATTGACTAACTCCTTCAGAACTTAAGAAACCGCCCGTTGATAATAAATATAAAGCCTGAGTTTGTCGCACTTCTTTGTCGCCCAATTTATATTCTATTTCGGATTTCATCACGTTACTAACTGTTGGGAATTCAAAATTAAAATCAGGTTCAGGGCTTGTTAAATCACCCCGAAGACCGATAACTACATTCACATCAATTTTTCTGTTATAGGATGAATTTTCTAGCAAAACCGATGGATTTGCCGATGTTTTATAGATGGCTTGCAAGTTCAAACGAGCTCGCATCGGGTTTCCTTCCCAAGAAATATATCCTCCTTTTTTGACTGTAAATTTCTTGTCAATCAATCCTCCATATTTAAAATTATAAGTTCCTTCATAAGCTTGAAAATCGCCCCACATATTGAATTTACCTAAAGTGTTGATTTTAAAAAGCAAGGTTCCGTTTCCTTTTCCTTTCATTCCGTGACCTGTATTTCGATCTAAAATAACTTCAACTTCGGCATTGGGCGTAATGTCTAAATCAAATTCCAATTCGAGTCCTTTGTAATTTCTGGTATTATCAACAATTCCTTTTTTGAAATTAAACTTTTCTTTAGCCGTCAAAAAATGTAAAAAATCATTGTTGCTCACATTTTCAGAATTATTAATTGGAATTTTCAAGGACGATCCTTTTTCGGATTTTGCATCAACCTTTATAAACAAAGAGTTTGTTGGTCCTTTGATTGTCGCAACACCATCGATAAATGCAATTCCGTAATAGGCCGCATCTTCTGAATCTTGCGTATCCAGCACTAATAATCTTTTTGAATTAATGGTCAAATCCAACTTCCAATCTGAAAAATTACGATGTTCAACACTTCCGTTTAGATTTCCTCTGGTGCCAAATTTAGTGTCGGTAAGCACATCATTTTTAAACAAAAACTTCTCATCAGTCAAATCTACGATTGTTCTATTATTTAAAGCATAATCAACATTCAAATAAGGTATTTTCAATCCTGCCTCATCTACATAAAGTCGGCCATTGATTTCAGGTTTTTTTAGATTTCCAGCAATACTAGCGTTTCCTGATGCAAAACCTCGAATATTCGAAATGACCCCTCCACCAAGTGCACTAAGAACTCCCAAATTGAATTTATCCAACTTTAATTGTAAATCTAAAATGGTATTTTTATCAACAATTTCAAAGTTACCATCAACGAGGAAAGACTCCACATTTTCATTTTTAATGGAAGAATTGACCGAAAATCTTTTGAAATTTTCATCTCCAGTAATATCAAAATTCAGATAACCCAAATTGGTTTTATTGATATTCAAACTGTCAATTTGGATAGATGCTGTGGGCTGAAAAACGGATTTGTCTTGCTTATAATTCACATTGGCATTTAAGTTTCCATTAAATACAAATTTTGGATCTGTGGGTGTAATTTGGTATAAATCAACATTTTTAAAACTTAATTTCAAATCCTTATATGTTTTTCCTTTAATGTCGCCCATAAAGCTAATTTCTTGATTTTCGTGGGTTAGAATAATATTGTCAAAATTGACATTTTCGAAAGCCTTATCAAAAACTATTTGGTTATTTGGGGTTTCCTTTTCATTCAAAAACCATAGATAATCCTTGAATTTAATTTCTGATTTATTTAACCCGACAACATTATTATTCTCCTTATTTATAGTGTGATATAAATTAAGATTGTAATAATCTTGCCCTTTTGTTCCACCTTTAAACTCCGACCTAAAGAACAAAGTGTCTTTCATAGTCACATTAATTAAACTAAAATCTCTAATTTTATAGAATTTGGTTTTAATGCTGTCTAATTCAATAAACGCATTATAAAGCGGATTTTTATTGTCAATCTTAACCCGAATATTATCGAATGAATTGGTCGAAGCGGTCACTTTTGGCGAATTGAAATTGAGCTTGAATTCTTGGTTATCAGAGTTGATATTTCCCTTTATTGTGGTGTTTGCAGCAATTGAAATTTCGGGATAAAAGATTTCGATTATTTTATTATAAATGGCAAAATTGAATTTCAGAAACTGTCCTTTTTTAACTTTCTCGGGTTTAAAATTCGTATAAAGACTTCCCAGTGAATTTTTCACTAACTGTTCCAACTGATTGAATTGAAATTTACCCACAATTTCACCTTCAATAATATCTTGAGAATTTACTGAAATGGTTCTTAGATTATTTTGGTCGAAAGTGGCTTTGATATAAAAATCATCAAAAGTGTAAGTTGCTTTTGCATTTTGATAAATTGTCTTATTAATAAAAACATCCCCCGATAGATTGTCAATTGTATTTCCGGACAAATTCACAACAATATCTCCTTTGAATTTGGAAATACTATCTTTCATAAAATTTAATTTTTTCAAATCGGCATTTTCAACATTAATCTGAAAATCATACCGATTATTTTTTTTACTCAAATCGACCAATCCATCAAAATTCATTTTCAGATTAGGGTCGTTTGCCTTAACCTGACCTTTGTAAAGTCCTTTTATGAAACTTCCGTTTAAATCTATATTGTTGTAAGTATAATTGTTATAATTTATTTGTGCGATACTTCCTTTTACTGAAGTATTCAAATATTTTTCAGAAAACCCTTCGCCATCAATATCCAAATTTAAACTTGCTTTTCCGAGGTCTTTTCTATCAATAAATGCCCCAATATCAAAATTATCCAAAACAACATTTCCAACATAATTGGCTTTGTCCGATAAATTCATATTTTTAATTATCAAATCCGATTTTATATTCCCAATTTGTGATGCCATCAAAAATTTGGCATCCAAAGAAGTAGTAGTAACCTCTGCATTTCCAACTAAATTGATTGTGCCTAATTTCTTTAAAATAACGGGTAATTTTTTGCCTAAAACGTTGGGCAAAATGGTAACCAAATCATCGTAACTTGAAGAAAGTTTGGCAAATTTTCCATTCATATAAAACGTTTTCCCTTTGTTTGGAAAAAGATTTTTGAAGTTGATTGTACCAATAATTTGAGTTTTTTTGGAATCGAATAATCTAAAATTCGACAAAACCAAATTATTCAACGGTCCTCTTATTCTTCCTTTGATTTTAAACTGCTGATTTCTACCCAATTCATTATAAAAACTGCGAATATCATTAGACGCCAAAGTTGTTTTTTCTAGTTTAATATCAAATTCGACTTTATCAGTAAAATGAGCGAAATCTTCAATTTCATAATTCATTACCACCGAACCTTGTAATTTGGATTCTTTGGTAAGCAAATCTAGATTTTCTAGTTTGATTTGTTTTTTGGTATAGCTGAATTTTGTACTTAAATCCTCCACAAATATTCCCCGATGATCCTGAAATGATAAGGAATTAATAGTCGTGGTTACTTCTGGCCCATAGATTTTTAAAGCAGTAGCCGCTAAATTAATCTTAGTAAAATCGACATCTTTTGGATTTGCCCTATTTTCATCGATAAGAATATATCGTCCGTTGGTAATTTTTACTTTGGTTGCGGTTAACAAAAAATGTTTTTTGGAAGGTGGCGTTTTCGAATCAAATGCAGCAACAAACTGATCAAGATTGGATTGTTTTTCATTTTTGTAGGTTTTCATGTTGAAATGCAAACTATCCAATGCAATATCGCTAAAAATCAAATCCCCAGCTACTAATTTATTCCAGTCTAAAATATTGGTTTTTATTCGGTTAGCCGAAATTAAAGTGTCTTTGTGATGATCTAAAATCAAAACTTTTTTTAGTTTCATACCGCCAAAAATCGTATATGAAACTTCCTGTACATTGATATTTATCTTGTATTTTTCGTTGAGCGTATTCGTCACATAATTCCCGATTTTAGTTTGAATAAATGGTAACGATAATGCAATACCAAGTATCAATATTAGCAGAATTAGTCCAAGAATGGCACGCAATACTATTTTGATGAATTTTTTGATACCTATTTGTGGTTTTAATTTATTTGGAATATTCATTTTGCACAACTAAACAAAGGCATTTTTGATAAAAATTCTTTAATTTTGGCATCTCCGAAAAGTTTTTTTTACGGATTGTCAAATATAATTCAAAATTTGTGCCTTTTTATGCAAAATTCCGAGGTATTTATTCTTGCGATCGAAAGTTCTTGCGATGACACTGCCGCAGCAGTTTTAAAAAACGATAAAGTTTTGTCGAATGTAGTTGCTAACCAACTGATTCACAATCAATATGGAGGTGTTGTTCCTGAATTGGCATCCCGAGCCCACCAACAAAATATTGTTCCCGTGATTGATGCTGCTTTACGCAAATCCAATGTTACAAAAGAACAACTTTCCGCCATTGCCTTTACTCAAGGGCCTGGTTTGATGGGTTCCTTGATGGTAGGAAGTTCATTTGCAAAGTCAATGTCTTTGGCATTAAATATTCCTCTGATTGCTGTCAATCACATGCAAGCGCATATTTTGGCGCATTTTATTGATGAGCAAGGCTTTGACAAACCCACATTTCCTTTTATTGCCTTGACCATTTCTGGCGGACATACCCAAATCGTGAAAGTAAACGACTTTTTTGATATGGAAATTATTGGCGAAACCACCGATGATGCTGTGGGAGAAGCTTTTGATAAAAGTGCCAAAATACTAGGTCTCCCCTATCCTGGCGGTCCTTTGGTTGATAAATATGCCAAATTGGGAAACCCAAAAGCTTTTGCTTTTACCAAACCTAAAGTTCCAGGTTTGGATTTTAGTTTTTCAGGTTTGAAAACAGCAATTTTGTATTTTATTCAAAAGAAAAAACTGGAAAACCCCAATTTTATTGACGAAAAACTCAATGATATTTGTGCCTCTATTCAACATACCATTATCGAAATTTTAATGGACAAATTGAAATTGGCGGTAAAGGAAACCGGGATAAAACAAATTGCCATCGGCGGAGGAGTCTCTGCCAATTCCGGAATAAGAAATACATTGGCAGCAGCCGAAAATAAATACGGTTGGAAAACCTTTATTCCTAAATTTGAATACACTACCGATAACGCTGCCATGATAGGAATTGTAGGGTATCAAAAATTTTTAACTCAAAATTTCGAAACTTCGTCTGTGGTTTCGAAAGCCCGAATTCAATTCTAAACTATGCAATTATTTTATAATCCAAATATTGACGAAACCACAGAAAGCTTTTCTTTTGACAAGGAAGAAAGCAAACATATTATCAAAGTTTTGCGAAAAAAAGATACCGATATTTTATTCGTAACCAATGGTTTAGGCTTGTTATTCAAAACAGAAATTACTTTGGCATCTGACAACAAATGCACGGTTCAAATTATTGCTGTCGAAAAAACAGAGCCTTCAAAATTTCAATTGCATTTGGCTGTTGCCCCAACAAAAATGAATGACCGTTACGAATGGTTTCTCGAAAAAGCCACCGAAATAGGTGTTCACGAAATCACGCCAATCATCTGTGACCGCTCGGAACGAAAGGTTGTAAACAAGGAACGTTTTGAGAAAATTATTTTAACGGCAATGAAACAATCCAATGTTTTATTTCTTCCAAAACTGAATGAAGCGATTAGTTTCAAAGAATTTATCAAGCTTAAAAACGAAGGTTTACAATTGATTGCACATTGCGAAGAAACAGACAAAAAAACTTTGAAATCGGTTTTGAAAAAGAACGAAAATGTTACTTTGCTCATTGGTCCAGAAGGTGATTTTTCGGAAAAAGAAATAGCATTAGCTCTAGAAAACAATTTCATTCCTGTATCTTTGGGAAATACACGATTAAGAACCGAAACTGCAGCTGTGGTGGCATGTCATAGTGTTGTTTTTGTGAATGACACACTTTAATAATTTGCTTTTTAATTACAAAAAAACAATAGAACAACCGAAAAATCTAATCAATTAAAGTATATTAGACACAAATAGCAAAAATAAAAATGAACAACAAACCTTTTGAGATTTTAACGCCTGAAAAAAGATGGACACCAGGACAAGCACAATTACAAGCTTTTAACAACAAATATGAAATGCTTTTAGCTCCGCTAGTACATAAAGTACGAAAAGCAGTTGAAGAATGGAGGAACAGCAATTATGAAGGAGCAACCGAAACGACAAAAGCACTTTTAAATCATTGGTTTAACAAAGAACACACCAACGAAAACGGACAAAAATTCAGTTTCTATTTTTCGCAAAGAGAATCGGTTGAATCGGTTATTTATTTGTATGAAATAGCAAAAGCCAAAGACAAATACGAACTCATAAAATTTGATGGTTTGGGTCGTGTTAGTCCGGGTATGTTTGATGAATCGTGGACACGATATGTCATAAAAATGGCTACAGGAACAGGGAAAACAAAAGTTTTGGGCTTGGTTTTGGTGTGGTCTTATTTCAATACGAAATATGAAGAAAACACAGGTCTATCAAAAAATTTTTTAGTAATTGCACCCAACATCATTGTACTGAACAGAATTAGAAAAGACTTTGACGGTTTGAAGTACTTTTTTGAAGACCCTTTTATTCCAGAAAATGGTTGGGCAAACCGTGATTGGCTCAATGATTTTCAACTGACATTACACATTCAAGACGAACTAAAACCAATAACAGATTCGGGTAATATATTTTTAACCAATATTCACCGTGTATTTTTAAATGAAGATGCCGAGCCAAGCGTAGAAGAACTATTTTTAGGAAAAAAACCAAAAGCAGATGCCGACACCTCAAAAGGCTTAGATTTAGGAAAAATATTGAGAAGTAATAAAATCAAAGATTTGGTAGTTTTGAATGACGAAGCCCACCACATTCACGATTCTTCTTTAGAATGGTTTAAGAGCATAGCTGACATTAGCAATAAACTGAAACTTAAAACAGGCAAACACATTGGTTTGCAATGTGATGTAACGGCTACACCAAAACACAACGATGGATCAATTTTCGTTCAGACTATTTGCGATTATCCTTTAGTAGAAGCCATTAAACAGAATGTCGTAAAATCGCCAGTTTTGCCCGATGAAGCATCTAGAAATAAATTAGAAGAAAAACCATCTGATGATGTGGTAGAACGCTACAAAGACTTTATTCATTTGGGGTACATTGAATGGGAAAAGCAATACGAAGAAATGAAAAGCCAAAAAACACCATTGCTTTTCATCATGGCAATGACCACCAAAGAATCTGATGCCATTGCTGCCTATTTAGAACGAACTTACCCTTTGCTCAAAAATGCCGTATTAAGTATTCACACCAATAGCAAAGGCGAAATTGCCGAAACCTCATCGAGCAAAAAAGCCAAAGAAGATTTAGAAACATTAAGAAAAGCAGCCGATGATGTGGACAAAGATACTTCGCCTTACAAAGCGATTTGTTCGGTTTTAATGCTTCGTGAAGGTTGGGACGTGAAAAATGTAACCACCATTGTAGGACTTCGTCCTTTCAATGCCGATTCTAAAATCCTACCCGAGCAAACCATTGGGCGTGGTTTGCGAAAAATGTTTTCCTTAGAAACACAAGAATATTTATCGGTTATTGGCACATCCGCTTTTATTGAATTTGTAGAATCTCTTAAAACTGAAGGTGTTGAGTTTCAATACTCGCCTATGGGAGCAGGTAAGCGTGGCAAAAATCCAATTATTGTGGAAGTGGACAAAGAAAATCCTAACAAGAATTTAGACGATTTGGATATTCCTATCCCACAAATGACCCCTCGTATTTATCGTGAATACAAAAATTTAGAGGAATTAGACATCAGTAAACTCAGATTTGAAAAAGCACCTTTCAAAACTTTCAATTCTGAAGAATTAAAAGAAATTGTTTTTAAAGACATTGAAGATACTATTTCGCATACCACCATTTTTAAAGACAGTCTTGCCGATTATCGCAATGTAATTGGTTTCTTTACTCAAAGTATTCTAAAAGAAAGTCGTTTGTTTAGTGGTTTTAATATACTCTATCCCAAAGTAGAGTCTTTTATTCAAAACTATCTTTTTGAAAAAAATGTTGATTTAGAAAACGCTCAAACCATTCGCAATTTATCCGAAGTACAACCTAAAGCAATTTTATACAAAGTTTTTAAAGAAGCCATTAACGAACTTACGGTAACCGATAGCGGAACAGCCGAAATTAAAAACTACATTTCACTAAAAACGGTAAAACCAAAAATAACCGACGATCAACCTCATATACACAAACCTAAAAAATCTATTTTTAACAAGGTAATTGGCGACAATGGCTTTGAATTGGAATTTGCTTCTTTCTGCGAATACAGGTTTAATGATGTGATTGCCTTTGCAAAAAATACTATGGGCGATGGTGGTGTAAACTTCAAAATAGAATATCAGGCAGAAGATGGCAACATTAGAGAGTATTTTCCCGACTTTTTTGTAAAAACAAGCGATGAAAATATTTTTATGGTAGAAACCAAAGGACGAGAAGATTTAGACGATATCAGGAAGATAAAGCGATTGGTACAATGGTGCAAAGATGTAAACGCACAGCAAAGCGAAAAACAATACACAGCCATTTACATTAAACAAGAAGATTGGGAAGATTACAAGCAGAACTTAAAATCTTTTAATGATGTAAAAGCCATTTTTCCAGCAGAATAAATTCAAATTATATGGCAAAAATAAGAATAGAAAATACAGAGATTACAATACTATCAGTAAATAATACTGATTATATCTCTTTGACAGATATGGCAAAAAGCCAGTACCAAGAAATTTTAATTTTCAAATGGTTAAGTTTAAAAAGCACCATTGAATATATTGGTGAATGGGAAACGTTATATAATCCAACTTTTAATTATACCGAATTCGGTATAATTAAAAACGAAGCAGGGAGCAACAATTTTGTGCTTTCTACCAAAAACTGGTGCGAAAAAACAAATGCAGTTGGCATTGTAGCCAAAACAGGAAGATACGGTGGAACTTATGCTCACAAAGATATTGCTTTTCATTTTGGAATGTGGATTAGTGCTAAATTTCAACTCTTATTAGTAAGAGAGTTTCAACGCCTCAAAGAAACAGAAAACAGTAAAGAGCAATTAGAATGGAATTTCCAACGCTATTTAACAAAAGTAAATTACCTGATTCACACCGATGCCATTAAAGAAAATTTAATCCCTGCCGAAATTGATAAAAAACAAGCTACCTTTATTTATGCCAACGAAGCCGATGTACTCAATGTAGCTCTTTTTGGAAAAACTGCCAAACAATGGCGAGACGAAAACCCCAACGAAAAAGGAAACATAAGAGATACCGCCACCATAGAACAATTGGTAGTTTTATCTAACATGGAAAGCACAAACGCTTTGCTCATTCATCAAGGCATAACACAAAGCGATAGATTATTGCACCTCAATAAAATGGCAATTACGCAAATGAAATCTTTGTTACAACACAACAATACAAAAAAATTAAAATAACAATATGAATCTATCCGACAACGAAAAAAAACAAATCATACAATCCATACAAAACAACCAGCCCATTGCCAAAGACTTGATTTACAAAATGTATGCCGACGAAGAAGATGTATTTCTCTTTTGGAACGGTCGTAAAGAAGACATTACCAATGTGGCTTTACCTTTTCATCATATAGAACACATAGACGAACCCCGAAAAGAAGACAAAAAAGGAGGCGATAGTTTTGATATGTTTGACCTTAAAGGCCGACAAAAAGCTGGTTGGCACAATAAACTGATCTGGGGCGACAACAAACTCATTCTTTCATCATTGGCAAACGGCCCCATGAGGGAGGAAATAGAAAAAGAAGGCGGACTAAAACTGGTGTATATAGACCCACCCTTTGCCGTGGGTGCCGACTTCTCGCATACCATAGAACTCAACGGCGAAACCGCCACCAAAAGCCAAAGCGTACTCGAAGAAATTGCCTACCGTGATACTTGGCAAAAAGGGATTTCTTCCTACTTGAGTATGATGTATGAACGATTGAAACTCATACACAACCTCTTGGCTGAAGATGGGAGTATTTATGTGCATTGTGATTGGCGTGTGAATAGTGTTTTAAGACTTTGCCTTGATGACATTTTTGGTAATGATAATTTTAAAAATGAAATATTTTGGAAAAGAGGGTCAGGAAAAGCAGGAAAAGCAATTTCTGATCACTTTGGTAGAAATAATGACTTAATTCTATTCTATGTAAAATCAAAAAAATTTCAATTCAACAGACAATATATCCCATACACAGATGAATATATCAAAGAGAGATATAAAAATGATGATAATGATGGTAGGGGACCTTGGACAGATCAACCAATTGGTACAAGAAGTAAAGAGTCAATTGATTTACTGCGTGGTGATGGTCGTATTTTTAAAACAAAAACAGGGAACGAAAGATTAAAATTCTATCTATCAGAAATGCCAGGTATTTTAGTAGATTGTTTATGGAATGATATTTTTGAAGTTAACTCTATGGCAATTGAGAGGGTAGACTATCCCACCCAAAAACCCGAAGCTTTGTTAGAACGCATCATCAAAGCCAGTAGTAACGAAGGCGATTTGGTTGCCGATTTCTTTTGTGGCAGTGGCACAACCGCCGCAGTAGCCGAGAAACTCAACCGCAAATGGATTACTACCGATTTGGGCAGGTTTTCTATACACACTACAAGAAAAAGATTAATTAATGTGCAAAGAGAACTCAAAGACAAAGGGCAAGATTTTAGAGCGTTTGAAATATTAAACCTTGGCAAATATGAACGCCAGTTTTTTATGGACGACTTGGTCAATGGGCAAAGAAAAAGAAAAGAAGAAGCCTATTTAGACTTAATTTGTAGAGCCTATTCCGCTCAACGCATTGAGAACTATGCCACACTACACGCCAAAAAAGCCGGTCGGTTTGTGCATATTGGTCCACTCGATATGCCTGTTACCGAAACCAGAATCATGGAAATTTTTGAAGAGTGCAAAACGCATTTAATCACTCAAGTAGATATTTTGGGATTTGAGTTCGAAATGGGCGCCTATCCTCGAATCATTCAAGAAATCAAAGAGCAAGGCGTGGACATTCGTTTGCGGTATGTTCCTAAAGATGTTTTTGATGCAAGAGCTGTGAATAAAGGACAAGTAAAGTTTTATGATGTGTCTTATCTTCAAGCCAAGCCCATTATTAAGGACAACAAAGTAAAAATAGAATTGACGGATTTTGTTACCAACTACACCCAAGACGACATCGAAGACATACAGGAAAGTATGCGAGCAGGTAGTAAAATAGTGATTGAAAACGGACAAATATTCAAAATAACCAAAGACAAAAATGGCATTATTCAACCAAGAGAAAACTTAACCGAAAATTGGCACGATTGGATTGACTATTGGAGTGTGGATTTTGATTATGACAGCAAAAAAGAAATCATTCGCATCAAAAATGAATCAGGAGATACTTCGACAGGCTCAGTAGAAGAGCAATGGACAGGAAACTACATTTTTGAAAACGAATGGCAAACCTTCCGAACCAAACAAGACCGCACATTAGAATTTACCTCAGCCGAACACGAATACTCCCAAAAAAGAATGTATAGAGTTATGGTGAAAGTGGTAGATATTTTGGGCGTGGACA
>DMHA01000078.1:358-827 GCA_003449615.1 Flavobacterium sp. | reverse complement strand
TTTGGGCGTGGACACCAGCCAAATTATAGAAATTAAAATATAATGTAATAAAAACCTCAAAGATTTTTAAAACCATTAATATAGTTATTCAAAGAAAATATGAAAAAAATATCTTATTTATTATTGCTAATTTCATTTGCTTCCTCTTCCCAAGAAATTGCCTTGCTAAAATACAGCGGTGGTGGCGATTGGTACGCCAATCCTACTTCATTGCCTAATTTGATTAAGTATTGCAACGCCAACATTAATACCAAAATTAAGCCCAAACCTGCCACAGTAGAACCCAGTAGTCCAGACTTATTTTCCTACCCTTTTGTGCATTTAACAGGTCACGGAAATGTGGTTTTTAGCAGTGCCGATGTCAGTAATTTAAGAAATTATTTGACTTCGGGAGGTTTTCTGCATATTGATGATAATTACGGTCTGAATGAATACATCCGAAAAGAAATCAAGAAAATTTTTCCGAATA
>DMHA01000078.1:0-236 GCA_003449615.1 Flavobacterium sp. | reverse complement strand
ATGGTTTGCCAAAAATTCACGAACATGACGGAAAGCGTCCACAAGCTTTTGGTATTTTTGTCGAAAACAGATTGGTGTTGCTTTACACTTTTGAATGTGATTTAGGAGACGGCTGGGAAGATGCAGAAGTGAATAATGATCCTTTAGAAATTCGCCAAAAAGCGTTGAAAATGGGAGCTAATATCCTGAATTATATTTTCAATAATTGATTTAGGTGCAGAATTATTATCAATAGT
>DMHA01000182.1 GCA_003449615.1 Flavobacterium sp. | reverse complement strand
GAGGGGTTTTTTATGCTGTTTTTTTAGAAAAAACAAGATAAAATTTAACCCGAACAGAGAAGTTACACCATTAGTTTTTATAAAATTGTCCAAAAATGTTAATAACTTTTTTTATATAATTGAACTAAAATATAAAAGCCATATATTTGAATTATTAAAAAGAGTCATTATGTTGCCCCCAAAAACATTTACCATAAAAGAAAGCTTTTTAGAGCTTAAAAAAATTCAAAAAAACAGTATCCAATGGTAGCAAAGCGAGTCTATGCTTTACTGATTTTCAAACAAAATGAGCTTACTGGAATTTCAAAAAGAGAGGTTGCACACGCTATCGAGGTAAATCATAACAGCATTCAAACATGGCGTAATCTCTATATTGACGGAGGACTTGAATTATTAACAAAACATTCTAAAATTGGATACAAACCCAGTATAATAATCTTGGAGCAAGAACAAGCTTTAAAGGAGCAAATGTATAATCCTTATAATGGATTTGTTGGATTTGCAGAGCTATTAGCATGATTTGATGAAAAATTTGGAACGCAAACTAATTACAACATTTTTAGGCTACGTTGTTCGAAAATTCAAAGCAAAAATAAAAACAGCCCGAAAGGTACATGTCAATAAAGATTAAGAAAAAGCTGAGAATTTTAAAAAAAATTCAGCCAAGAATGCCAAAATATCTTCAACGAAAAAGCCCAAGAATTCAAAACAAAAAACCTGTATTGCCAAGATGAAAGTCGATTTGGAATGTTTACTCGAAACGGAAAAGGGTTAAACGCAAAATGGAGTAAGCCGATATGTGTGTTTCAACAAGTTTTTAAAGCTACTTGGCTATTCGGAGCATATTTGCCATTTACTGGAGATCATTTTGAATTAGAGTTATCACATTGTAATTCTACCAATTTTCAAGTTTTTCTAAACGAATTTTCAAAAGAAAATTCAGAAGAGTTTAAAATAATCATTCTTGATAATGGAGCATTCCACAAAGCAAAGACTTTTATTATTCCAAACAATATAGTAATGCTTTTTATACCACCATATTCACCTTAACTCAATCCGTCAGAAAAAATATGGTGGCGAATCAAAAGAGCATTTACTGGAAAATTGTATAAATCACCAGACGAGGTAAGTGTTTTTATTGAACATGAAGTGAAAAAATTATCTAATGAAATTGTAAAGGAAACCTGCGAATTTGAATATATCGTTTCAGCTCCTTTTTGAACTAAAATATATTAGCCAATGGTATAATTTTCAAATGTAAAAAATTTTCAAATATTTATAATTTTCAAACTTTAACGCGTCAGCAGTAGTTTGAAATTAAAAGTTCCCCCAAATGCCGTAAGTATAAATAACTTCAGCGACTAGCACCATTAAACCATTCCACTATTTTTGAGTCTTAACCAATTGATGTAACAACTATTTTATGCCTAAAGTCTATTTCTTTTTATTTCTTCTTCTTTTCTTTTTTTCTGCCAACGCCCAAAATGAAATTGTTATCAAAGGAACGGTCTATGATATTAATACCCAAGTTCCGCTTGAGTTGGCGACAGTATATTTTTCAACTGTCAAAGATTCTACTGTTATAGAATATGTAAACACCGACAAAAAAGGAGTTTTTAAAATCAACACAAAAAAATATGATAAACCTGTTTTCTTAAAGGTAAATTATATGGGGTATCAACCTTATATCGAGGAACAAAATGGCCTTTTGGAGAGCAAAGATTTTGGAAAAATATATTTGTTGCAGAATACAAATGTTTTGGAGGAGGTAGTTATTAAAACGGAAGCGCCGCCTATTCGAGTAAAAAAAGATACTTTAGAATTTAATGCAGCTTCTTTCAAAGTGCGTCCCGATGCCAATGTCGAAATTTTATTGAAACAATTGCCCGGTTTTGAAGTTGACAGTGAAGGAAAAATTACGGTAAATGGGAAAGATGTAACACAATTTTTAGTCAATGGAAAATCTTTTTTCGATAAAGATGGAGCCATAGCCTTAAAAAACTTACCTGCCGATTTGATAAGTAAAGTTCAAGTCTCTGATTTCAAAACCAAAAAAGAAGAATTGTCAAAGCAAGAATCGAGTTCCGATTTCTCTAGCATCAATTTGACTGTTGACGAAAAGAAAAATAAAGGTTATTTTGGAAAATTTCTGGGAGGCTATGGCACTGATGATCGTTATGAAAACAGTCTTATCGTGAATTTCTTCAATAACAAACAGAAGATTAGTGTTTTGGCTGCTGCCAATAATATAAACTCAAGTGGTTTTACGCAAGACGAGGTTTTTGACAGTATGGGAGGAGGCAGAAATTCCAGAGGAAACAACAGAACATCTGGAGTAAGTGGTAAAGGAATTACCACCTCAAATTTGGTTGGCTTAAATTATTCTGATGAATGGTCGAAAGAAATGGAAGCTAGTGCAAGTTATAATTTTTCGAACACCATTAACGAAAATGATAGCAAATCCTATCAATCCAATTTTTTACCAACAGGAACTATTTTTACCGATTCGAATTCAAAAACCAGAAGTGAAAATACTGGAAACAAGGCAAATTCTGAATTTGAATATAAATTAAGTCCGACCATACGAATTGTGGTTATTCCAAGAATTGATCAAACTCGTTCCAATAATCTTTCTGAATCTTCTAGTTTTGCAAAAGATGAAAATGAAACATCTTTGAATGAAAGTGCTTCAAAATCGTATAGAGAAAGTACAGCTACAAATTTTGAAAACTCCATCAATTTTAATAAAACTTTCGAAAAGAAGGCTCGGAATTTGAGTTTTGAATTTAATAATACTAACAATAATAACGATTCAAACGCCTTAAATATCTCGAAAACTATTTTTTTTCAAGACACAAGACCCGACGATGAACGAAATCAAAACAGCAAAACGGACAATACTTATGATTCTTATTCCGCTGATATTGAATATACTGAACCCATAACCGATTCTCTCCGAATAAGAATTGGTTCTGATTTTAGATGGTCAAATGCTATTAATAACATCAAAACATTCGATTACGATGCCGTTTCCGAATCCTATTCTAATCTCAATGATTTGCAAACCAATTATACCACTTCAACTCAACATTTAATTGCGCCAAAAGTGGGGATCACTTTCGAAAAGAACAATTTTACTTTTAATTTGAGTTCCAGAACTTCTATTATCGATTTTGACAATCACTCCTTATATCTCAATAATATTACCAATTTGAATCAAAAATATGTTTTACCTTATGGAAGAGCGCAAATCAGATATAAGCTAGATCGATCAAAATTTGTTATTTTAAGATACGATTATTCCAGCAGTCTTCCTTCCTCTAATCAGTTGATGCCAGTAGCAAATTTGGCTAATCCATTGAATACAATTACAGGAAATCCAAATTTGAATCCGAACAAAAAAAGTAGCATCAACCTCAATTATAGGAATTTTGATATGCGATCCCGTTCGGGTTATTCCTTGTTTATAAGAGCTGATTTTTTTGATAGCGAAATAGTTTCAAATTCAATTTATGACTCTAGCGGTAAAAGGAACACCTCATATAAAAATATCACGGGAACTTACACCACTTCCATTGGCGGAAATTGGAACCAAACCCTAAAAAAAGAAGCTCACGTACTCAGATACGGTTTGAGTATCAATGGCAATTATTCTTTAGATAAAGGTTTTACCAACGCGGTTTTGTATGATTCAAAATCATTGGGAATTACCCCAAGGGTTTATTTTTCTTATGATTATGGCGAGCTGCTTACCGTTGCACCATCCTATAACTTGTCCTATAACGAGTCGAAATTTACAAACTCATCCTTGAAATCCAGTTCGAATGTCGTTCACAGAATCAACATACAAATTACCAATTATTGGCCAAAGAGTTGGGTTTTTGGTAATGATTTTGGACATACCTATAATTCAAATATTTCGGACGGTTTCAAAAAAGATTTCTATTTATGGAACACGAGTTTGTCTTACAGTTTTTTAGAGAAAAAAATGACTTTCAAAGTAAAAGTTTATGACGTTTTGAATCAAAATCTAAGTGCCACAAGAACCATATCGCCAACGACAATTCGTGATGAGGAAAACACAGTTTTAAAACGCTATGCAATGTTTTCTTTGGCATACAAATTGGGAAATTTTGGAGGAAAAGAAAAGCGTTCAAGAGGCTCTAGAAATAGAGAAATGGACATTATGGATTAATGTTTTGGCTTTTTGATTAAACCTTTTCAAAATAATATTGTCTTAATAACTTAAACTTTAAAATAATTGAAAAATGAAAAGATTAATTATTGCAGCATTATTGTTCATTAGTATTTCCACTTTTGCACAAGAACAAACCCCACCAGAAAAAAAAGGAAATAGAGGACAAAGAGAAAAAATGTCTCCTGAACAGAGAAATCAAGCTTTGCTGAATCGAATGACAAAAGAATTAAATTTAGATGCCAAGCAACAGGAGCAAATCAAACCCATTCTTTCCGAACAAGCCCTCAAACTTCAAGCTATGAGAGACCAACGAATGGCGGGTAATGCAAAAGAATTGACCAAAGAAGAACGCAAAGCAATGATGCAGAAACGAAAGGAAGAAAAAGCAGCTACCGACAACAAATTGAAAGCCATTTTGACTCCTGAGCAATTCGAAAAAATGAAAGAAAATGAAGCTGCCAAAAGAGAAAAAAAGAAAGAAGCTAGAGAAAGCAGACAAGGAGGACAAGGAGATGGAGAAGGAAGAGAAATCAGAGGAAATCAACCGCAAGAATAGTCGATTTTTATCGCAATAATTCAAAAAAAATTCCCAAACGCAATATTGTGTTTGGGAATTTTTTATTGAAGTGATTTAAACTTTTTTCAATACAATCTTAGAGTTTAAAAAATATTTTTTTATTTTTTTGCTA
>DMHA01000256.1:5626-5892 GCA_003449615.1 Flavobacterium sp. | reverse complement strand
GAATTATTAGAATATGCCACAAAACGATTATTAGAAATTGACGGATTGAAAATATATGGAACTGCAGCGGCAAAAACTTCGGTAGTTTCGTTTAATATCGAAGGTATTCATCCTTATGATATTGGCACAATCATTGACAAATTGGGAATAGCTGTTCGAACTGGACATCATTGCGCCCAACCGATTATGAATTATTTCGAAATTCCAGGAACTATTAGGGCTTCATTTTCGTTTTATAATACCAAAGAAGAAATTGACGTTATGGT
>DMHA01000256.1:0-5445 GCA_003449615.1 Flavobacterium sp. | reverse complement strand
GCAGTTTTGGAATATACCGCCAACACAAGAGGTTTCTATCAAAAGATTACGATTCAAAACCTTATGGTTTTTGTTTCGAAAGACCGAAGCGGAAATGAAAAACCATTGGCTACAAAAATTTCAGAGGAAGATTGGAAAGAATTGGCGGGTTATTTTGAAACCATCGAATTGGAAGGTTTGCCCAATTTGAAAGCACCAACCGAAAAACGTTTTCACGATGGAGCTGCTATTGCCAATTTGAAAATTATTTTTAAGGACAAGGAATACAAAACGACTTCTTTCGATCACGGATATCCGCCAGAAGCCATCAAAAAAATAGTCGATAAAATAAATACATTTGCAAAAAGAAATAATGACAATTAAAGAAACACAAGAAGAAATAATAGATGAATTTTCGATGTTTGACGACTGGATGCAACGCTATGAATACATTATCGAATTGGGTAAAAACCTTCCTTTGATTCAAGAAGCATACAAAACCGAGGATAACATTATCAAAGGATGTCAATCGAAAGTATGGTTGAAAGGGGAACAAAACGACGACAAAATCGTGTTCACTGCCGATAGCGATGCGATTTTGACCAAAGGAATTATAGCCATATTAATTCGGGTTTTTTCAAACCAAAAAGCTTCGGATATATTGAATGCCGATATGGATTTCATAGATGAAATCGGGCTGAAAGAACATTTATCGCCAACACGAGCCAACGGATTGGTTTCGATGATTAAGAATATAAAAATGTACGCATTGGCATTCGACGCAAAGAAATAAATAAATAAAAATGGAACAAGCAATAGACACCAACCAACTAGGAATTGATATCGTAGCCAAACTAAAAACGATTTACGACCCAGAAATTCCTGTGGATATTTACGAATTAGGATTGATTTATGATGTAATGGTTAGCACCGATTTTGAAGTAAAAATCCTGATGACACTCACTTCTCCCAACTGTCCCGTAGCCGAAAGCTTACCCAGAGAAGTGGAAGAAAAAGTAAAATCTATCGAACACGTCAAAGATGCCGAAGTGGAAATCACGTTCGATCCGCCGTGGAATAAAGATTTGATGAGCGAAGAAGCAAAATTAGAATTAGGGATGTTGTAAATAAGTATTCAGTCGCAGTTTGCAGTCGCAGTTTCCAGACTGAAAACTGGGACTTAAAACTGAAAACTTTTCAAAAATGGAAATTATAAATAAAGTAGCCAATAGCACCTTGGAGGTTTTCGATTTAGAAGATTATTATCCAAAGGGAATTCGTGCGCAAATTGATATTTCGCAATGGTTTTTGGAAGGTTTTTTATTGAAAGAAAAAGATTTTAGAGAACATCTCAAAAATCACGATTGGTCACAATATCAAGATCAATATGTCGCCATCAATTGCAGCACCGATGCTATTTTTCCAGCTTGGTCTACGATTTTGGTTGCGATTCAATTGGCTCCTTTTGCCAAGAAAATCGTCAATGGAAGTATCGAAGATTTGGATGCTGCTTTGTACGAAGAAATCCTTTCCAAAATGGATTATTCAACTTACGAAAACAAACCTGTAATTATCAAAGGCTGTTCGAAAAAACCAGTTCCAATGCGTGCTTATATCTTGGCAGCCTATTATCTGCAACCTTTTGCCAGAAGTATTATGTATGGCGAAGCCTGTTCGGCGGTGCCTCTTTTTAAGAAGAAATAAAATTGTGGTTGATGCTTCTTAAAACAAAATCCCTTTTGAAATAAGAGTTCAAAAGGGGTTTACTCAAAATTATTATTGTCTTTTTGGAGTTCGTGCATTTCATTTCATTGTTGGTGCTACGCAACCAACGAAACCTTGCTGTTAAGCAGGTTCTTTGTCTGTTTTTAAAGAATTTCGTTTGCTGTTTTTGTTTTGTTTCTCTTTTAGTTGCTTGATAAAAGCACTAATAGCCCATTGTTCTTCTTTTGTCAGTGGTTGATCTTGTCCACCAATAAAATCTACATCTAATTCTTTGGATTTAGTTTTCATATTGGAAAGTATTTATTTATCAATTTTAATGCGGCAATTGTGTCAATAATCATAATTCGTCCACCCACGTGCATTGCTCCTAAACTGTCAATATAATGTTGAACCAGTTGGGTTTTTGAAAAGAATGACACGTTGCCTTCGTGTCCACGTTGAAAAGAAAGTTTACAAGCAAAAGCGACTAAATTTCCTGGCACACCAGCATACATTTTCGTTTTACCTTTGTTGAAAGGTGCACTCTCTACAAGGTGCATATAAACGTGGTCTTCCTTTATCTCAAGGCTTATTAATCCTTGCAATACTTGTTGATTGTTTACAATAGTCAGTTTATAAACTTCTCTTTCAGGCTTTTTATATTCAAATTTCCAGTCAAACTGCCAATTGTTTTTTTTAGTAATAATCTTTAAGTCGGTAAGTGTTACAATAGAAATGTCGGTTGCAAAACTGTCGCCTGTTACTACGTTTTCAATAGAGTTGGTCAGTTTGTCAATGATAAAATCAAGTCCTGTTTTCGCCACTTTTTTCATTCGATAAAGTTACAAAATTATAGTCTGCCTTGCAAGTGTTATGTCTGTCGAAGTCGATTGTGAGTATTGGCATTAGGGTTTTGGCACTTGGCGATGTAGCGAAATTAAGGTAGCCTATACTTGCTGTTAATGACTAAACTTTCAGACACAAAACCATCTTAAAATTAAGCCTAAAACCTGCCATCTTGCAAAACCGCTGTTGTGCGTTCGGCTTTGTTTTTAAGCTAGTTTTATAAAATGCTTTTCAAGTTTCACATTAAAGTTTATGTCAGCTTTTAGTGCTTTAAATACCTTGATAATTGTGTCAATTGTTGCACTATTTGTACTACTTTCTAGTTTTGAGATTTGAGATTTTTGAACGCCAACAATTTGTCCCAATTGTTCTTGTGTCAAATTACGTTCTTGTCGAGCGGTTTTAATCATTTTTCCTAAAACGTCCATTCGTAGTTCGTATTCGTACTCCTCACGTTCTTCTGTTCCAACTTTACCGATATATTTGTCTTTCATTTCGGCAAGTGAGTATGATTTCATTTGTTTATTTGCCATTTTATTTGTCATTTTGTTTATTACTAAAATATTTTTCTCTTATCTGAACTGCTCTGTCAATTTCTTTTGCTGGCACTTTGTCAACTTTCTTTATAAATCCGTGTGTTGCAAATACTAAAGTTTCTTTTCCGTCTGTTTTGTCCCAAAAAGCAAGAAGTCTAATTTGAATACCTGCATAAAGAGTTCTAAACTCCCAAATATCTTTTTTTAGTTTTTTGAAAAGTCTAGAATCATTTGTTTGTTCGGCTAAGTCAATGTTATAAAACACTTTTCTAGCAGTTTTTGTGTCAAGTTCGGAAATGAATTTGTCAGCTTCTTCTAAAAATTGCGTTTCAAAATATTGCATTTTGCCGTTTTTGTAAATTTTCTACAAAGATACAAAAGTTTCCAAATATCACAACTTTATTTTTCAGACTGTTTTAGGCACGAGGCTTGTTTAAGTTGACGCAAAACGTTTCGGGCTTGGCGAAGTGGCGGATTTTCAACTCTAAACTTCATTAGATGTACAAAGCTTGGATTTAGCACTTCACAGTCCTAGAAGCACGAAACCCCCGTTTTTGCAAAACGGCTGTTAGCGGGTTGTTGTTCTTTCATCCGTGTCAAAATTGCTATAGTGTTTGTGAAAATGTCCATTGACATCTTTATGTTTTAAGAATAAAAAAGTCGGGTTGTCTTTGTCATATGAGCAATATTTTTCCAAGTCATTTTTTAAATCGTCAGCATTTTCTTTTGTCACAACGTTAACGTCTTTTGTTTTTATAATTGCAATAGATTTATTTATAAATTTCTGTCCGTTAGCAAAAGTCAGAGTTGTTAGGTCAATTAGTAAATTTGAAAGACTATGAATGTTATCACTTTTAAAGTTTGATTTATTCAACAACTTAATGTCAGGAATGAAAAAGTCAATTTTTAAAAAGCCCGAAATTGTCTTTGAAGTTTTTGTTGAAGTCCAAGTCAGTGAAAACTGTTCACTCAATTCTGCGTCTTTGTTGATTGTCAAATTATGCTTGTCGAGAAGTAATTTATTATCATTTAGACAATTCGTTCTTAAGTGTTGCAACAATGAATGTATGCACTCTGTCATTTTCATTGTCTTATCCAACTTAGTTTGGCTGTTAGATTTAAAGTCTTTACAATTATCTATTTCAGATAAGTAAGCACTGAGTCGACCTTCTATTTGATATGTTAAATGGCTTTTTTCTTGTCTATACATTTTTTTGTCTGCTTTGAGTTAAAATGCCCGCTAACTCATAAATAAACGAAACAAACCTTCGGCAATTTACCTCAATTTGTGTCAATTTACATCAGTTTGTTTTGTTTTTATTGTCTCGTAAATATATTAATTTATCTTACAAATCACTGCTATGATGCAATTATAATTTGTCCTTATTCTATCTTTATTTTGGCGTTATATATTTGAAAATTATTCCTTTTCTTCCTTCTCCACAGCATCCTTATAATCAGGATACAAAAACTTATTGTACGGAAAACGTGTGATGTGAATTTGTCTCACGGCTTCGTAAACTCGTTCTCTGAATTCCTCGAAATTCTCTTTGTTGGTTGCCGAAATGAACAAGGCGTTTTCTTCGCCCACACGGTGCATCCAAGTGGTTTTCCATTCTTCGAGCGTGAAATGTCTTGGCGTTTTTTCGGTCATTAAATCGTCTTCATCGATGGTCAAATGTTTGTACGCATCAATTTTGTTGAAAACCATAATCACGGGTTTGTCTTTTGCCTTGATATCGGCTAAAGTTTGGTTTACCGATTCGATATGATCTTCAAAATCAGGGTGCGAAATATCGACTACGTGCAACAGCAAATCGGCTTCGCGAACCTCATCGAGCGTACTTTTGAAAGAATCGACCAATTGTGTCGGTAGTTTTCGAATAAAACCCACTGTGTCAGATAACAGAAAAGGCAAGTTTTTAATCACCACTTTTCGAACGGTGGTGTCTAATGT
Organism: Flavobacterium sp.; assembly: GCA_003449615.1. GTDB lineage: Bacteria > Bacteroidota > Bacteroidia > Flavobacteriales > Flavobacteriaceae > Flavobacterium. Next base: position 423 of record DMHA01000256.1, on the reverse strand, counting down.
TGCAAAAAGTTTGTTCTCTACAAAAACATCACTTTTGCCAATGGCATTCATCAAAGTCGATTTTCCAACATTGGTATATCCTACCAAAGCCACACGAACCATAGCGCCACGATTGCCTCTTTGGGTTCCCATTTGCTTGTCAATGGCTTTTATTTTTTCTTTCAATAACGAAATGCGATCCCGAACAATACGTCTGTCGGTTTCAATCTCAGTTTCTCCCGGTCCACGCATCCCGATTCCCCCTTTTTGACGTTCCAAGTGTGTCCACAAACCTGATAATCTGGGTAACAAATAAATACATTGTGCCAATTCTACTTGCGTTCTGGCATACGAAGTTTCGGCTCTTTGGGCAAAAATATCCAGAATAAGATTGGTTCTATCAAGGATTTTGCAATCTATAATTTTGGAAATATTTTTTTGTTG
>DMHA01000357.1:250-2647 GCA_003449615.1 Flavobacterium sp. | reverse complement strand
CAGCAATTCTCTTGGACTCAACCCACGTTGTACCAAAAAATTTCGGTTTAATTTGGCCAAAATTCTTAAAAATGGTTTTTTGACTAAATTATCTCCAATGGCAGAGGAAGTCATCAATTTTCCGTGTTCAAACAAACTTGCATTTAACAAAGTGGTATCTAAAACAATATCTCGATGATTCGAAATATAAAGATAAGGCGTGTTATTGTCTAATTTTTCAAACCCAGAAGTTGTTAATCCATCGGAGCTTTTTTCCAGCACTTGTTTTACGCCACAGTAAATAAAATTACACTGAAAATCACGAATGGAATGGGTTTTTTTGAGTTGTTCTTTCCAAACTTCATCCTCTACTTTTGGAAAACAAAAGTTCATTAAGGCTTTCATCATCGGATGATCTACTACTTTTAATATGCCTTCATTTATTTCAGTATCAAAATACGGCCTTATGGCATCAAATCTCTTCATTTTAATAATCAATTTAGTTTGACAAAAGAACAAAAAAAACCTTAAAGTTATGTAATATCATTGTTAAATCCCAAATATAGCCTTTGAATTTTCAGTTGTAATTAATGCTATTTCTTCTTGCGACAGATTGTAAATTTCGGATAATTTTCGAACAACATTCAACAAATAACTACTTTCATTGCGTTTGCCGCGATAAGGTACTGGAGCCAAATAGGGGGAATCGGTTTCGAGAACAATATGTTTTAAGTCAATTTGATTCAAAAACTGGTCTATTTTTCCGTTTTTGAAGGTTACGACTCCGCCAATTCCGAGTTTCATATTATAAGAAATAGCCCGTAAAGCTTGTTCGTAAGTTCCCGAAAAACAATGAAAAATGCCAAATAAATCAGGAGATTTTTCTGTTTCCAAGATTTCAAAAATTTCGTCGAAAGCTTCCCGACAGTGAATCACGATGGGCAATTTATGTTTTTTTGCCAACTGAATTTGTTTCTTGAAAGCGTCTTGCTGCTGTGGCAAATGTGTTTTATCCCAATACAAATCGATGCCAATTTCGCCCACGGCAAAAAAATTTCTTTTGGATAATTCATTTTCAACAAATTGCAATTCTTCGAGATAGTTTTCCTTAACGTGCGTAGGATGCAAACCCATCATCAAAAAAACATTTGCAGGATAGCTTTTTTCCAAATCATACATCGCTTGCGTAAAAGTAGCATCGATGGCGGGAATAAAGAATCGTGAAACTCCAGCATCTATGGCACGCTGCATCATTTCGTTGCGATCTTCATCAAATTCATTGGAATATAAATGGGTGTGAGTGTCGGTAATTGTCATTAAACTAATTTTAATAAGCAAATTTAGATTTTTTGAACTATAGAATAAAAAAATTATTCGCTTTTAGATTATATTTGGCGTTCAAGAGTAATCTATGAACTATCTACCCTATATTCTCAAAAAAGAAAAATACAAAAAAATAAAATTCAAGGTTTCCAAGACTCAACATTTACTCATTAAAGCAAAAATTAACGGTGTGAAAGGAAATTTCATTCTCGACACGGGTGCTTCAAATAGTTGTATTGGTTTTGAAAGTGTTGAATTATTTTTATTAGAAGCCAAAAAATCGAAAACACAAGCTTCGGGTGCTGGTGCAACAGGAATGTTCACACAGATTGCGGTTGGCAATAAATTGCTGTTGGGCAATTGGAAACATTCTGATTTTGAACTTGTTATTTTTGATTTATCTCACGTCAATGCAGCTCTAATCCAACACAAAGCCAAACCCGTTCACGGCATTATTGGCGCCGATATTTTAATGAAAGGCAAGGGAATTATAGATTATTACAATCATTGTTTGTACTTGCTTTAGGGATGGTTTTCAGCCAAATCGTCTTTTTTTCTTGTTCTTTTAACCCGCTCTGCGACAAATAAATAATACCCGATGGCTCGGAAATGACTAAAATTTCTCGAGTAACGATAGTGGGCAGCTTGGGTTATAGGAAGAATAAGAGGATGGAAAGGTTATGACTCTCAAGGCCCCCGCTACCGCACGAATCCTTTCGTGTGGTAGTTTGTTGTAAAAGCTAAATTGATACTGAATACTGTACTAAAAAAGTTTTTTTAGTAGGTGTTTTTTAGTTTTTGGGAAGTTATTTTTATTGTGTGTCCACACGAAAGGATTCGTGCGGTAGCGGGGGTAGTGGGGAATATTTATTTGTATTAAAAAACAATTATATTTGAACAAAAAAGTGTAGGTCGTACGGATACAAAATAAGAGGCCAAACTTTGCCACATTTTGTAACAGCTTGAGTTATTTAGCAGTGGGTGCGAAGTCGGAAACATTCGCACAGCATCCTAGAAACAACGATATTTGTTATAAAGAACACTTTGTAGAGCGGACCAACCTGCAACCTGCAATCTGCAACCTAAAATCTGCAA
>DMHA01000357.1:0-137 GCA_003449615.1 Flavobacterium sp. | reverse complement strand
AACCTGAAACCTGAAACCTGAAATCTGCAATCTGCAATCTAAAATCTAAAATCTCAAATCTTCTTCCTCATTCTTGCCACTGGAATATCCAATTGTTCTCTATATTTTGCAATGGTTCTTCTAGCGATAGGATAGCC
>DMHA01000197.1:6273-6574 GCA_003449615.1 Flavobacterium sp. | reverse complement strand
GAATACCAAAACAAAGGCGTAACAGCCATTATTTTCGATGAATATTTCAAAACTTTTAGCGAAAAAGGAATCATCAACTGCATCCGAACTCCTGAACTGGAAGAAAATCACGCCATTCATAATTTATGGAAAAACTTCGACCCAAGAATTCATTGTAAGAGAAAAACTTTTATGAAGATGCTTTGAGTTTGCAGGTAGCAGGTAACAGGTAGCAGGTAGCAGGTAGCAGGTAGCAGGTAGCAGGTAGCAAAAAAAACGAAAACTCCGTGGACAAGCACGACATTTTCGTTTTTTTTATACA
>DMHA01000197.1:0-6118 GCA_003449615.1 Flavobacterium sp. | reverse complement strand
AATCTGAAATCTGAAATCTAAACCTAAGCGTCCAAATCAACAGTAGTCCTGCTAGCGATTTCTTTGTAAGTACCGTTTACCAATTTTTCACGAATCGCTTCAAAAGAAGTAAGCGTTTCAGAAATATCATCTAATGTATGCGAAGCAGTTGGTATCACTCGCAACAAAATCATCCCTTTTGGAATAACAGGATAAATTACAATCGACAAGAAAATGCCGTAATTTTCTCTTAAATCATTTACCATCACCATCGCTTCTGGAACACTTCCTTCAAGATAAACTGGTGTAACACAAGTATTAGTGTCACCAATATTAAATCCTTTGGTTCTCAAACCATTTTGCAATGCATTTACGTTTTCCCATAATTTGTCTTTCAATTCAGGGTTATCACGCAACAATTGCAAACGTTTCAACGAACCAATCGTTTGTATCATTGGTAATGCTTTGGCAAACATTTGAGAACGCAAATTGTATTTCAAATAATCAATAATGTCTTTATCTGCGGCTACAAAAGCACCAATATTCGCCATCGATTTGGCAAAAGTCGAAAAATAAACATCAATATCGTCTTGAACACCTTGCTCCTCTCCTGCTCCAGCACCTGTTTTTCCGAGTGTTCCAAAACCGTGAGCATCATCAACCAAAAGACGGAAATTGTATTTTTGTTTCATCGCTACAATCTCTTTCAACTTTCCTTGTTGACCACGCATTCCGAAAACACCTTCGGTAATAAAAAGGATTCCTCCTCCTTGTTCCGTAGCCAATTTTGTCGCGCGTTGCAGATTTTTCTCCATACTTTCGATGTCGTTGTGCTTGTAGGTAAAACGTTTACCGCTATGCAAACGAACGCCATCAATAATACAGGCGTGAGCATCTACATCGTACACAATCACATCGTTTCTGGTTACCAAAGCATCAATAATAGACACCATTCCTTGGTATCCAAAGTTCAACAAATAAGCCGATTCTTTCATGACAAAAGCAGCCAATTCTTGCTCTAATTGCTCGTGATAATTGGTATGACCACTCATCATTCTGGCACCCATTGGCGCTGCTGCTCCAAATTCTAAAGCTGCATCCGCATCGGCTTGACGCACTTCGGGATGATTTGCCAAACCTAAATAATCATTCAAACTCCAGTTCAACACCTCTTTTCCTTGAAATTTCATTCTTGGTCCTAAATCGCCTTCTAATTTTGGAAACACAAAATAACCTTCTGCTTGCGAAGCCCATTTTCCTAATGGACCTTTATTGTTTTGAATTCTTTCGAATAAATCTTTTACCATAATATATTGTAGTATTATATATTTTTTTGAAGTTGCAAAATTAATTATTTAAAATTTATTTTAGTCTAGAAAGCAAATTTATTTTCAGGAGCTGTTTTCATCCATTCATTTTAAATGAAGAAGTGATTTACTAAACTCTAAAAATAAAGATAGTATGAAGTAAAAATAAAATATCTATATTTCAAAAAAACCTCAACTGTTTCGTGACATAGCACTCAATTTAAAGTAAAAACTCTCAAGTTTCCTTGAGAGTTTTGTTATAAAATTATACAAAAGTCGCTTAAGCTTTTCCAGCAGCTGCAATCAAATTCAATGCAGAACCTGCAACGAACCAACCAATTTGACTATCATTGTAAGTGTGGTTTGCCAAGATAATATCTTTAGTTCCATCAGCGTGAACAAATTCTAAGGTTAATGGTTTTCCTGGAGCAAAATCTATTAAATCTACAAAGTTAATCGTGTCGTCTTCTTGAATTTTATCGTAATCCGCTTCGTTAGCAAAAGTAAGTCCCAACATTCCTTGTTTTTTCAAGTTGGTTTCGTGAATACGAGCGAAAGATTTTACCAAAACCGCTTTCACACCTAAGAAACGAGGTTCCATTGCGGCGTGTTCACGAGAGGAACCTTCACCGTAATTGTGGTCGCCCACAACTACCGAAGCAATTCCAGCCGCTTTGTAGGCACGAGCCACACCAGGCACTGTATCGTATTCTCCAGTCAACTGGTTTTTAACTGAATTTGTTTTCTCGGTAAAAGCATTTACTGCTCCAATCAACATATTGTTTGAAATATTATCCAAATGACCACGGAAACGCAACCAAGGTCCTGCCATAGAAATATGATCGGTGGTACATTTTCCGAAAGCTTTTATTAATAATTTAGCTCCCATAATATTTTTACCGTCCCAAGCTTCGAATGGTGCTAAAAGTTGCAATCTGTCTGAGGTTTCAGAAACTGCTACCACTACACTACTTCCATCTTCGGCAGGTGCTTGGAATCCATTATCTTCTACCGCAAAACCTTTTTTAGGCAGTTCATCCCCGTAAGGTGCTGTCAATTTCACTTCTTGGCCTTTATCATTAATTAAAGTATCGGTTAAAGGATTAAAATCCAAACGCCCTGAAATGGCCAATGCAGCTACCATTTCTGGCGATGTTACGAAAGCGTGCGTATTTGGATTTCCATCGGCACGTTTAGAAAAGTTACGGTTGAAAGAGTGTACGATGGTGTTTTTTTCTTGCTTGTCAGCCCCTGCTCTATCCCATTGTCCGATGCAAGGACCACAAGCATTGGTAAATACTTTGGTTCCCATTTTTTCGAAAGTGGCGATAATTCCATCTCTTTCGATAGTATATCTGATTTGTTCCGAACCCGGATTGATACCAAATTCCGCTTTTGGACTAATTCCTAATTCAACTGCCTGATTTACAATAGATGCAGCACGAGCCATATCTTCATAAGAAGAGTTGGTACAAGAACCTATTAATCCCCATTCCACTTTCAAAGGCCAACCGTTTGCAGCAGCTTCGGCTTTCATTTGAGATACTGGAGTTCCTCGGTCTGGAGTAAAAGGACCATTAATGTGTGGCTCTAATTCCGATAGGTTAATTTCGATTACTTGGTCAAAATAAGTTTCTGGATTGGCATAAACCTCAGGGTCTGCGGTTAAATAAGACGCTACTTTATCGGCAGCATCAACCACATCTTGACGACCAGTTGCAGAAAGGTATCTTCTCATAGATTCGTCATAACCAAATGTAGATGTGGTTGCTCCAATTTCGGCTCCCATATTACAAATAGTTCCTTTTCCTGTACAAGACATTGAAGTGGCGCCTTCGCCAAAATACTCCACAATAGCACCTGTTCCGCCTTTTACAGTAAGAATATCGGCCACTTTTAGAATTACATCTTTTGGTGCAGTCCAACCTGATAATTTACCAGTCAATTTTACACCGATTAATTTTGGAAATTTCAATTCCCAAGACATTCCTGACATTACATCTACAGCATCTGCACCACCAACACCAATAGCCAACATTCCCAAACCACCAGCATTTACAGTATGTGAATCGGTTCCAATCATCAAACCTCCAGGGAAAGCATAGTTTTCCAAAACAATTTGATGAATAATTCCTGAACCTGGTTTCCAAAAACCAATTCCGTATTTATTGGATACAGAAGAAAGAAAATCAAAAACTTCTTTTGATTGAGTATTGGCCACCGCCAAATCCTTTTCTGCTCCATTTTTTGCTAAAATCAAGTGATCACAGTGTACGGTAGTTGGCACAGCAACTGTTTTCTTTCCAGCGTGCATAAATTGTAACAAAGCCATCTGGGCCGTTGCATCTTGACAAGCCACTCGGTCTGGGGCAAAATCAACATAATCGACACCTCTTGAAAAAGTTTGAGTTGGTGAACCTTCCCAAAGATGATTGTACAAAATTTTCTCAGTCAAAGTCAGCGGGCGTCCTACTAATTCACGCGCTTTGTCCACACGAGTTGTCATATTGGCGTACACTTTTTTAATCATTTCAATATCAAAAGCCATAATTTTTAATTATTAATTTATATATTATTTTCGTTATAATTATTTCTAATTTATCAACAAAAATGAAGAAATAATTTTAAGGTTTGCAAATTTAAGAATTTAAGATGAAATTATTGTATAAAAATCAAAAATGCTCATTCAGAAAACTACTAATATCAAATATAGATTATTGGCAATTTATTTTGATATAATAATAAAATTCGGTTATATTAATTATGAATTTAACAATATTAAGCCTAATTTTAAAAATAAACCTTGCTCCAAAATTATTAGTATTCAAATTAAACTAAAACCATTTTCTAGTAAATAGTTGAATAAATTTATCTGGATTGAGCGTGACCACAAATCGTATTTTTTCATTGTAGTGAGGACGAGAAATTTCCCATCCGTTGCTAGAATAGATAGGGAAAAATAATTCAAAATAATCAGTCAATAAATTCAACCGAATGCCACTATCAAAGAGAAATTTTCCCTTTTGATTCTTGCTTTTTACAAGACCAATATCGCTGTAGGCTTCAATCCAATTCCAAATTGAATAACTTCCGTTGATGGTTGAAATCCTTTGGTTAGCAAAAGATGGAGTTAACTTCGATTTAAAACCACCTTCGGCCAAAATAAATTCCTGACTCGCTAAGCCTGATTGTGATGTTCTGCCAAGATAAGCGTAGTCAAAAAGATAATCTGTGGGTCGGTCTAAAGCAAAACTATAAAAATCGGAATTGCTTTTATTGTATGTAAACACTCCGGCATACAGTCGCAGATTGAGTTGGCGATTGTCTTCAAATAGTTTTCGGTATTGCACATCGGTAGCAATTTTACCAAATTTACCAGAAAATTGAACATCTCCCATAAAGCTAATATGATTGGTAAGTTCTGTCCTTGAGTTGATATATTTCATATCAAAAACCGAATAATCCTGTAGCGAACTATCAGCAACTAATGCACTTTTTTCTCGATTTATAATCACTTGACGAAAAAGCAGTAGTTGTTTTCTATTGTCTCGATAATCATCATTATTGCGAAATTGCATCAAAACCATTGGATTTATTTTCAAATAGGTAGCATCCGGCGCATAATGAAAGTAGTTACCACTAATAGAATATCGTAGATTGAATAAATTACTATCACGATAATCTTTGTTAACCATAAAAATAGCTGAACCCGTTATTGTTTTTGATTTTAAAGCATAGGTAGGATTGATGTCATACACAAAAGGTCGGTTCAGAATGGTCTTGTTGTGGAATCGCATTCCTGGCGAAAGACCGTCATATACATTAAATGTCAATATCGGGGCATATATGATTTGGTTGTAATAAGGGTCTTCTAAATCCTTGACAAAAGCAAATTTAAAAGGCCGACTATTGGGAAAAAATCCTTCCAATTTCTTCCAATTATTTCTTAAATTAAATTCAGGAACTTCATTTTTATAATTGATAATAATTTTGTTGGCCTGATTTCTTTCTAGGGTATAAATGCTGTCATTTAATTTTGGTTCTATCCATTTTTTAAAGACAATGCTATCGTTTTTTATTCCATAAATAGGAATTGGAACAATACTATTTGTTTTATTTTTCAGCGAAAATGAAACACTATCTTTGGTTTTTGAAACATTGGTAAACTTATAATCTATAATTTCTCGGGAATCAATAATGTTTTTGAAAAACCAATTATTATCTTTTTTGGTCTTTGATTTTATAATGGATTCAAAATCACTTGCCCCACAAATCTTTTCAGCATTTAGTTCATTAAATTGCTCAATGCTATTGGATACCAAACCGTTGCCAAGATAATTATCGAGATAAATTAAACTTAAACCTGCTCTATATTTACTGGCAATTTGCTCGTTGAATTTTATCAAAGTGTTTTTTGGAGCGCCAAGTGGTTGGTCTAAATTTTTTCGAGCCATCAGCAAATAGAAATAACTATATTGCTCGTTGAAATCAAGATTTAACAGATGAAATCCTTTGAATAATTTAAAATTCGAAATCCGTCCAGTCATTTTACAATCAGGATAATTTTCTTCAATATAACGCATCATAGTATAAACCTGAATTCCGTCATAAATCCAATTGTCTTTTCTGGGGTCTAGCTTCAAATTGTTTTTTAGATAATTGTTCAAATAGGTTTTCAAAAATTTAATTTCAAAGAGAAATTCATCGGGAAATGGCACTAAAAAAGCAGGCATCTGATTCAATCCATAAAAGGGATTTCGGTCATAATCAGCCTGAGAAACGGTAATTTTTTCATTATGAGCTTTTCCAATTAAATTATTGGTAAAATTTAC
>DMHA01000282.1 GCA_003449615.1 Flavobacterium sp. | reverse complement strand
GGTGATTCAATGAATTTATTGGCAATATTATCTTCCAAATCATTCCATTCCAGATTAAAGAAAGTCGTTTTTTCATGAATTTCAGACATTTTTTCTTCTAAGCGAGAGATTAAAGCTCCGTGAGCTGGCTTAGAACTATCAGCTGAATGCATTAAATAAGCAAAAATCAAAGGTTTATTACTTAATTCATTTAAATCTTCATATTTTTGCAAAGCTTTAAATAATTCTTCGGGTGAAAGTTTGGCTAAATTATTTTGATATTTTTCCTGAAAATTACTAGACTCAGAGAGAGCTAAAATAATATCTTTGTCAATTTGTGCGTCATCAATTGAAGCGTATAAATCTTTTAAATTCCAGCTGGGTAAAGTCATAGTCATAATATCTTAAATTTTTAGTAAAGCCATTTTAATTGAAAAAAGCTGAAATTAAAACATTTAAGTTTTTATATTTAAAAAAGAATTTTCTTTGTTTAAGTCTTTTGTTTGTTCTAGCTTGGATATACAATCTTCAATTAAGCTGATTAAAGCATTGATTTTGGGTTTATTTTTTTTCTTTCTTTCTTTTTTGCGCTTCTTTTTTTCGTCTGGATCAATTGTTTCTTTAGAGGTGTCTGTTTCATATTCGTTTTTGAGAGCTTCTAAAATATTTTTTTCATCTTCTTCGGTTAATTTAAGCTTATTGCCAATTAAATCTTTCAGACAAGCAAAAGTACAAAAAGCAATTGCCTGTTTTCCATTCGGTGAAATTTTAAATTCAAGCAAAAGTTTTTCCAGTTTTGGATCTTGCGAATATTTATTTAAAGCCGACGTCAAACGCTTAATAACTTGATGAGGAGGCAATTGAAATAAACTATTTAAAGAATTATTTTTTTCGGTATTTAAATTATTGTCAATTTCGCTATTTTCTTCATTCTCCAAGCGGGCCTCTTTAGCTTGAGTCTTAATTGGCTTTGGAGTAGAGATTGGCGGTAAATTTGGCTGAAAAGGATTAACTTTATTATCCATAAACTAAAGAAATTAAATATTAATATTACATTTTACAGGATAGACGCTAAACCTAGGTAAATCCTATTATTCTTCTTGTTTTAAGTCTTCTAGTCCTTTTAGTTCAATGTTTAAAGCATGAGTCGAAATATAAATTTCATAAGTTGATAAGCTCAAAGAAATCATTAATAAAACCAAGCCACAACCAAAAATAATTTGAGCTGGTTTTTGAGATTCAGTAAAAATTAAAAACATTGATAAAACGACAAATAATAAACTTAATACGCCTAAAGCCTGCATATCTCTGATTAAATTAATTCGCTGAAGTAAACTTTTTATTTGGGCTGATAATACACGCTGAGGATTTTCACGATGCTTGGCACTTAAATCACGCACTAAAGCCGAAATAGCCAAAAACCGATTAGTATAAGCTAATAATAAAAGAGAAGTGGTCGAAAGTAAAACAGCGGGAGCAGTTAAATTCATAATTTATTATTTCGAAATGTTAAAGGGAGCTATTACTGTATAATTTGTTTCCAAAGAATTTTATTTGTTAAACCCCCTCCGCCTCCTTGACAGGGGGAACTCAATGTTTTAATATTCTGAAAGTTATACTTTAATCAGCTTGAAGCTTAGTTTATGGTTTAAGTCTAGCTTTAAACTTGATAGTTTTTCAATAACAACTCCAAAACTTCCCCTGTCAAGGGGGCTGGGGGGTTTATTAAGTCATAAAATATTCAAAGTCTATTTTAGTCGGAGAATGCTATATTTCATTAATGAGATTGATTATGAGCTTCTACAAACCAAAGCAACTTTTCAATAGCTCGTGAAATTCCAGTTAATAAATCAGCAGTGCCAGCATCACCAATTTCAGTTGTTTTATTAATTCCTTGCCTTAAATCAGACGCAAAATTAGCCAATGAATTAGACAAAGCTTCAACATGTTCTCTGCCAGCCTGAATTTCAAGAGGATATTCAATTAAAAAAGTATTTTCAGCTGTAAATCTGATAGTGCCTTTAGCTATTCCACCTAGTTGTACTATTCTTTCAGCTATTTCATCAATAAAAGGAAGTACTTCAGTTGATACTTGGTCAAAAAGCAAATGCAATGAATAAAAATCAGAACCCTTGACATTCCAATGAGCTTGCTTAGCATGAGACTGCAAATCCATAGAGGCTGATAAAGTTTTTTGTAAAATTTCAATAACTTGGGTTTTAACTTCCAAAGCTAAATTGTTTTTATTCATAATGATTTGCATTTTTTCTTTTGTGGCTGAATTGTTTTTATTCATGTTTCTGTCCAATTTGGTAACTTATTTTTATAATTATGAACCTCATTCGCTTCAAAGGCTTAAAAACTTCATTAAGTATTTTTAGGTTTTATTTTTTCAGCTAAATTATTTAAATTGTCTCTCAAAATAATACATTCAAAATCCACCTTCAAAAGCCTCCTTTCAGGGGGTTGGGGGTTTATCAAGTTTAAATTCAAAAATATCCTTTCTCAAAGCTGGATTTCACTACAATCTCGTTTTCAAACTTCGCTAGACTTCTTTCAGTCAGGGATTCCGCTTAACTTA
>DMHA01000096.1:2073-3587 GCA_003449615.1 Flavobacterium sp. | reverse complement strand
TATAATGTTGCTTCATTATGTAACATAGCTTGGGAGTGGTTTTGTCTTTCGAGCGTTGGGGAACAGCTTATTGCTTTTTTTATTAAACCAAAAAAACAATAATAAAATCTAATAAAAAAAGCAATGTGCTGTTTGAGCGTTGGCAAAAGACAAAACCACAGGAGCGTTGGCAGAGCGTTGGACGGGTGGGACGCAAAAAAGTCAGCGATAGCGTTCCGATTTTTTTTTGCTAATGTTGTAGTTATTCGATTAATTGAATAGTATCCTAAAGAAATTTTCTTACTGGACAAGAATATTTTAAATTCAGAGGTTTTTTTGATTATCGATTAGGAATACATTTAATTTGGAAAAAAAAATGAAGTTGCTGTTTACTAGAGAGAGATGTTTTTTTGCAAATGACCGACTGGAACAGCCGAACGGAACAAAGGGAACGGCTGTAGAGAGACCGCTTGATTACTTGTGTTGTTTATCCAGTAAATGTTGTTGTAAAGAATAGTTTATTTGGTTATAGTTAAATTTAAAGAGTAAATTTTTGTTTGTTGATATCAAAAAAAAGGTTTTACTTTTAAGAGCAAAACCTTTAATTGAAAGATTATTTTATTGAAAACTATTTTATAAACTTTGAAAGTTCTTTTTTCTTTGTTTCATATTGTTCATTAGTTATCATTCCTAAATCTAATAAATCTTTTTGCTCTTTGAGTGCTGCAATAGCTTCACTGCGATTCATTGGACGATTAGGGTTAATTAATTCTCCATTTTCAAAAGCCAACTTATAATTTAGTACTGATACTGTTACCCTGTTTATTTCTAGAATTAAAACTGGACCAGCTAATGAATTCTTGGAAAGTCCTGAATGTACTAATTTAATTTCAATTATTTTTGCATCTAAGCCTTTCAAGTTTTCAGGAAGATAAGTGATACCGCCCATCATAGCCATCCCCATTCTGCCTAACATCAAATAACTAAAATTATTTTGTTGTTGAACTGTACTATTGAAAAGACCTGTATTTACAACCTGTGAGGAGTTTGTGCCGCTAGGTTTTCCAATTTTTATAAATCCATCTAAATTAATTGATGAGCCGTCTTCAAATTTAATTGTTTTAAACCTATCAGAATTCCTGTATTGGCTTGTCCAATTGATGTCTTGACATTTTGTTACAAATAATGTATCTAAACTTTGGCCGAAAAACGAAAAAGAACATAATAATAGTATTCCTGATAATAATAATTTTGTCATTGTATATGTTTTTGATTAAGTAGCAAATTACCTTAACAATTTTGACAATTAGGGACAATGGTTTGTGTATGTTGTTTTAATTGACCTAATTTGTCAATAAATTTTTTTATTATGTTAAACCAACATAAAATCCTAAGGGTTTTACAGCTTATGACATTGCTTAAGAAAGAACCTTCAAAGTCTATTAAGTTTCTTGCTGGAATGCTTGAAAGTACTGAAAGAACAGTTTACAGGTATTTGGATCTGATAAAGGAATTAGGTTTTGATTTGGAAAGAG
>DMHA01000096.1:0-2028 GCA_003449615.1 Flavobacterium sp. | reverse complement strand
TTATAATAATCGATATTTTATTATTAGTAAAGTTGATAATGAGGATATTGATTTTACTAATGAAGAAGCTTCATTACTTAAAGAATTATTACTAAGTAGTGGGACTAAAAGCAAATTGAAAGACGCTTTATTGAGAAAAATATATTTAAAGTCTGAAATTGTAATTCAAGGAAATCATTTATTGAATGCTCATTTAGGTAAAATAGTTACTGATTTAAGCAAGGCTATTAGTGAAAACAAACAAGTTGTATTGAAAAAATATCATTCTGCTAATTCCAATACTATTACTGACAGATTAGTCGAACCTATTAATTTTACTGATAATTATACTTCTTTATGTGCTTATGAAATAGAAACTGGGGAAAACAAGTATTTTAATATCGAACGTATTACAGATGTTGATGTGTTGCAAAAACTATATGAATTTGAGTCTAAACATCAATTAGATAAACTTGATGCTTTTGGTTTTTCCTCTAGGAATGGACTACCTTTTTATATTGATATCAGACTGAATTTAAGGGCTTATATGATCTTAAAACAAGAGTATCCTATGATTACTCCATATGTAAAGAAAGAGGCTAAAACAAGTAATTATAGGCTAAAATTGGAGGTAAATAACCCCAAACCTGTAATTAGATTTGTATTGGGATTACTTGATGATGTAGAAGTTTGTGGTTCGATTGAATTTAAAGAATACTTGAAAAATTTTGTATCTACTACCTTTGAGAACAATAAAAGTGATTTTGAATATGTCAAAAAATATGATTTTAGTATAGTGTCAATCAAATCATAAAACATTAACCGGTTTTAACTCCCCGATACCCCATTAATAAATGTCTCTACAAAACCAACAATTTTATTAAGTATTCTATCTCCAATTTTTTTACGAACTAATACTGATGGTTTTTCTCCTTCAATCAAATCTAGTACTTCATCTCGTAAAGGTTCTCTTTCGGCAAATAGATAACTTTCTATTAATTTATGTGTTTTGTCTGCTGATAGATTTTCTTCTTGAACTAATTGATTGAATGCTTTTTGTTGTTCTTCATTCCAATATTTATCAAATTCTTCTGGTATGGTATCGGTATCTTCAATAATAGGCAAGTTTTCTAAAATAAACTTTTCAATTAATTCTCGTTTACTTCTTAGATTGGCTTCTCCTGTTAATAAATCAATAATCTCTTTTTGCTTTCTGACTTTATCTTCTTTTGTAGTGTCTTTTAATGCTGCTAATAATTTTAAAATATAAGTAACATTAACCTCATCACGATGGATTAACTCTAATTCAAAATCAACATCTTCAAGAATTGATACTTTTTCTACTTGGTGTTCGTCTTTTACTTTGTCGTATAAGTCAAGGTATTTGCTTTTATAGTCTTCAAATAATTGTTCGTTCATTTCTAAATCTTCCCAAACAAAATCTGCAAAGGTTGCCATTGTGTTTTTGATACGCATTAACTCTCTGAACGCTTTTATAAACTCTAATTCGTCTTCTTCACTTTTGAGATTATTTACACTGTTAACCGTTGGAACTACTTTTAGTAAGCTTGTAAAAGCATCATTGAATTTTTGGACATAATCCTCGTAAGGTTTCATTATGATTTCTTCAATAGCTTCTTTGTTACTAAACAAGGTAATAGCTTCGTCTGTCGCTTTCTTTAGGTTTCTGAATACAATTATATTTCCTTGTGATTTTTGTTCGTTTAGAATACGATTAGTTCTAGAATAGGCTTGTATTAATCCGTGATATTTTAGATTTTTATCAACGTATAATGTATTTAATGGCTTACTGTCAAATCCTGTAAGAAACATATTTACAACCAATAAAATATCAACTTTACGTTCTTTTACTTTTTTGGATATATCATTGTAATAATTATAAAAACTCTCGCTGTCTTTAGTAGAAAACTTAGTTTCAAACATTGTATTATAATGGCCAATGAATTCGTCTAGCTTTTCACGAGTATGCACATTTAAACCATATAAAGCTCTTGGTTCTTCTACTACTGATAATTCTTCAGGGATAAA
>DMHA01000199.1 GCA_003449615.1 Flavobacterium sp. | reverse complement strand
CCCTCCCCGAAGGGGAGGGAGCCGAGAAGTGATATATTGTCTCCTATTAAATATCTTTCAATTTTTTCTTCTCCCCTCCTTCGGAGGGGTTGGGGGAGGATTACTTCTTTTTCTTCGGAGCAATAAACATAATCATTCTCTTTCCTTCGAGAACAGGCATAGCTTCTACTTTTCCAAATTCTTCAAGATCTGTGGCTAACCTTAATAACAAGATTTGACCTTGATCTTTATAAATGATTGAACGTCCTTTAAAGAAAACAAACGCTTTCAATTTAGAACCTTCTTTTAAGAATTTTTCAGCGTTCTTTCTTTTAAACTCATAATCGTGTTCATCCGTTTGAGGTCCAAAACGAATTTCTTTCACTACAATTTGAGTAGATTTTGCTTTAAGCTCTTTCTCCCGTTTCTTTTGCATGTAAACAAACTTTTTATAGTCCATTATTTTGCAAACAGGCGGCTCTGCATTTGGCGAAATTTCAACCAAGTCCAATTCGAATTCGTCGGCTAATCGCAATGCTTCCGAAAGTTTAAAAACTCCTGGCTCGATATTTTCACCCACAAGTCTTACTTCTTGCACACCACGAATTAGGTTATTTATTCTGTGGGCATCTTTTTTTTCTACTCGAGGTTGGTAACCTCTATTACTTCTTATTGCTATGGCTTTATAATTTAAGTTAAACTGTAAATGTTTTTAATGTTTTGCCTATTTCTTCGTTTACAATTGCAGCAAATTCCTCAATTGTGACGCTCATATTGCCATTCCCTTCTTGTCCTTGACGACGTATGGAAATAGTTCCGTTTTTCTCTTCTTCCTCGCCTACAATCAGCATAAACGGGGTTTTCTGCAACTCTGCATCTCTGATTTTTCGACCAATTGACTCATTTCTGTTGTCAATAAGGGCGCGAATTTCGTGATTTTCTAGCAGATTTAAAACTTTTTTCGCATAAATTTCATATTTCTCACTCAAACACAAGATTATAGCCTGTTCTGGCATCAACCAAAGCGGGAATTTTCCTGCTGTATGTTCAATTAAAATAGCAATAAAACGTTCCATCGATCCAAAAGGAGCTCTGTGAATCATAACCGGCGTATGCAATTGATCATCACAACCTTTGTAAGTCAATTCAAAACGCTCTGGCAAGTTATAATCCACCTGAATAGTTCCCAATTGCCATTGTCTTCCAAGAGCATCTTTCACCATAAAATCCAATTTCGGACCATAGAAAGCCGCTTCGCCATAAGCAACAACAGTTTTCAATCCTTTATCTGCAGCAGCATTGATAATTGCATTTTCTGCTTTTTCCCAATTTTCATCGCTACCTATATATTTATCTCGGTTATTTTCGTCACGCAACGAAATTTGTGCAGTGAAGTTTTCAAATCCTAACGAACCAAAAACATACAATACCAAATCTATCACGTTTTTGAACTCCTGATCCAATTGGTCAGGCGTACAAAAAATATGGGCATCATCTTGAGTAAAACCACGCACACGAGTCAAACCGTGCAATTCGCCACTTTGTTCGTAACGATATACAGTTCCAAATTCAGCGTAACGTTTGGGTAAATCTTTGTACGACCAAGGTCTAACATTATATATTTCACAGTGATGCGGACAGTTCATAGGTTTTAACAAAAACTCTTCGCCTTCAGCGGGCGTATTTATGGGTTGAAAACTGTCAGCACCATATTTAGCATAATGACCTGAAGTTACATACAATTCTTTTTGTCCAATATGAGGCGTTACCACTTGCTCATAACCCGCTTTCTTCTGAGCTTTTTTCAAAAATTGTTCCAAACGATCACGCAATGCAGCTCCTTTTGGCAGCCACAATGGCAATCCTTGACCCACTTTCGACGAGAAAGCAAACAATTCCAATTCTTTCCCTAGTTTTCTATGGTCACGACGTTTCGCCTCTTCCAATAATTCTAAGTATTCTGTCAAGTCTTTTTGTTTAGGAAAAGAAATTCCATAAACTCGGGTCAACTGCTTGTTTTTTTCATCACCACGCCAGTAAGCACCAGCGATACTCATTATTTTCATCGCTTTGATGATTCCTGTGTTTGGAATATGTCCACCACGACACAAATCGGTAAAAGTAGAATGGTCACAAAAAGTAATCGTTCCGTCTTCCAGATTCGAAATTAATTCGGTTTTATACACATTGTCTTTGTAAACATCCAAAGCTTCCGCTTTAGAAACAGGACGCAATTTAAATTCGTGTTTCTCTCTTGATATTTCTAAAACGCGATTTTCGATTTTTTTGAAATCAGCATCTGTAATCTTTTGGTCTTCAAAATCTACATCATAGTAAAATCCATTAGCTATTGCTGGTCCAAGAGTTAATTTAATACCAGGATACATTTCCTCAAGAACCTGCGCCATCACGTGCGAAGTCGAATGCCAGAAAGCTTTTTTACCACCTTCGTCATTCCAAGTATATAATATTAGACCGCCATCCGTCGTCAAAGGGGTTGTGGTTTCCACAATTGTACCATCAAAAGAAGCCGAAATCACGTTTCTGGCAAATCCTTCACTAATGCTAATCGCAACATCCATAGGAGTAACTCCTGTTGCAAACTCTTTAACTGACCCATCGGGCAAACTAATCTTAATCATTTTTTTTAATTTTGTGACTGCAAATATAAGGCATTACAAAAATACATACAATATATAAGTACAAGTTTATGATTATATGATATTGTCATTGCGAGGAAATAATTAATCAGGAGCTTCATCCCGCTCTCCGTTACAATCTTGTTCAATAAAGGCTATTTTTCTATGCAAAAAAAGGAGCTTCCTTTGGTCGCTCTTTTTCCGCAAGAAAAAATTAGCCTTCATCTTCACAAGGATTTCCACTACTATCGGGGCTAGGGCAATCGTTTTCATAAATAAAATATCATGCAACAATAAATACCACCATTACTTTCAAAAAAAAGCGTGATTTCATTTTAGAAAATCGTTATTAAACCGTTTTCCAATCAAAGATTCCCATCTCCCCAAAGGCGCTAAAACCGTTCAAATTATCAAAAGTGCCAGCTTATAATTCATAAATCACTGAAAATATTATCTGTAAATATCAAAAAACCAATGATTTAAAAAATACTTTGAAAAAAGA
>DMHA01000205.1 GCA_003449615.1 Flavobacterium sp. | reverse complement strand
ACTTTATTATACATTATGTCTAAAAGGAATTTGCCTACATAATTGAAATTAATTTTATTTTACATAAGATAAAATGCCTGCCTCGATTTTAATTATTCATTCTTTGGAAAAAAAATAATAGACCGACTGTTCTAAAATCGAATAATATTTCTTCATTTAATTTTGTTTTATTATCCGTACTTTTTCTTACATTTGGAAAAATTTTTCCTCATGAAATCTATTGTTTCCTTATTGATTGTTTTTTTATTTTCCACTTCACTTTTTGCACAAAAACCTGAATATTCGACCTTATTAATTCCCGATAGTTTAAAGCAAAATGCTAATTCAGTAGTGCGTTTAGATCAAATGGATATTCTTATTGCATCGCAACGAAATATGACTATAAAGAACAAACGAGTAGTTACTGTTTTAAACGAAAACGGACAAGATGCGATAAATGCGAATGAATTTTATGATAAAAGAAGGAATGTAAAAAACATTCAAGCCACTGTTTATGATGCGTTTGGCAACGAAATTAAGAAGATAAAAAGAAAAGATTTCAGGGATCAATGTGCTACTGATGGAGGAACGGTTTTTTCTGAAAGTAGAGTAATATATTTGGATTACACCCCAACACAATACCCTTTTACCGTAATTTTTGAAAGTGAAATAGAAACTTCTACGACTGCATTTATTCCGCAATGGTTCGTTTTCAACGATTATCAATTAAGTGTCGAAAAAAGTATTTTGAACGTGAGTTATCCTGAAGGTCTTGGTTTCAAAAAAATGGAATTTAATTTTTCTAATTTCAAAATTAGTAAAACAGTTGACACTTCGACCCAACTTTCTTATTCAGCTAGCAGTATTCCTGCCCAAAAACAAGAAGATTATAGTTCGACTTATTCTCTTTTTCCTAGGGTTATGATGGGTTTAGAACTTTTCCATTTGGAGGGCATTGACGGGAATGCAAAAACTTGGAAAGAATTTGGACAGTGGTATTCTGATAGAATTTTGACAGGAACAACAGAATTGCCAGAGGATACCAAATCAAAAATCAAAAACCTGATTGGGGACGAAAAAGACCCTATCAAAAAGGCAAATATTGTCTATAAATACTTGCAGGGAAAATCGAGATATGTTAGTATTCAAGTTGGAATTGGTGGTTGGAAACCCATGCTTGCCAAAGATGTAGATCGTTTGAGCTATGGCGATTGCAAAGCTTTGAGTAATTACACTAGAGCTTTGTTGAGCGAGGTTGATGTACCTTCATACCTTACCTTATTATATGGCGATAGAAACAAACACGATATTCAATCTGATTTTGTTTCGATGCAAGGAAACCATATGATTTTATCAATTCCAAAGGGTGATAATTATGTGTTTTTAGAATGTACGAGTCAGGATAATCCTTTCGGATATCAAGCCAATTTTACAGATGACAGGAATGTTTTAGTAGTAAAACCTGATGGAGGAGAAATTGTTAGAACAAAAAATTATGAAAACAAAGACAATGCTCAAATCAGTAAAGGCATTTATTCAATAGATGAAAATGGTGATTTTTCAGGAAAAATTACTATTGTTTCTGAGGGATCTCAATATGGGAAGAAATATCATTTGGAAACTGCACAGCCAACAGAAAAGGAAAAACATTATAAAGAATATTGGGATAATATCAATAATTTGAAAATCAATAAAATTACCTTTTCAAACGACAAAGAAAAAGTAAGTTTTTCCGAAAATGCAGAGATTAGTGCCGTGAATTATGGGGTTATTTCAAACAATAAAATGATTTTTGTGGTCAATGCCTTCAACCCAATTTCTGGAACTATCAAACGAATCAGGAATCGTAAAAACCCATTCGAAATTTCCAGAGGCTATTATGATAAAGATGAAATTGCGATTGATTTGCCAACAGGATTTGCCATTGAATCGATACCAGCTACTTTCGAATTGAACACAAAATTTGGAGAATATAAAACCGAAATCATCAGAAAAGACAACAACAATTTGATTTATAAACGTACTATTTTAATCAAAAAAGGATTGTACAAAAACACCGAATATGATGAATATCGTATCTTTATGGAACAAATTTCCAGACAAGACAATGCCAAAATAATTTTAACCAAAAACCAATAAAAAAATGAAAATCAACCCACTATCCATCATTTTATTTTTTACATTTTCCTTTTTTGTCAATGCCCAAGAATTCAAATTAGGAAAAATTTCTGTAGCCGAATTAGAAGAAAAACAACATCCAAAAGACAGTTCGGCAGTAGCGGCGATATTGTTCAAAAAAGGAGAAGTGCGATTTGAATATTCTGAATCTAATGGATTTGAAGTCATTACTAATGTAAAAACAAGAATTAAAATTTATAAAAAGGAAGGCTATAACTGGGCAAATCAAGAAGTTCACTACTATTTAGACAATTCATTGAACGAAAATGTTTTTTTCTCTGATGCGGTTACTTATAATTTAGTTAACGGAAAAATCGAAAAAACAAAACTAAAAAGTGATGGAGAATTTATTGAAAAGATAAACAAATACTGGGGTCGAAAAAAAATCACAATGCCCAATGTAAAAGAAGGTTCGGTTATTGAATTTGAATATTCTATAAGAACTGGTTTGATAAGTTCTTTGAGAGATTGGTATTTTCAATATAATATTCCTGTAAATTTTTCTGAATACACAACTCATATTCCTGAATATTTTGATTACAGTAAAAATCAAAAGGGATATATTATACTCAATACAAATGTTTCAAAGAAGTCAAATAATATCGCTTTTCGTAGCAAAGAACGATCACAATCAAATGGTTTTTCTGCTGTGCAAACAACTTTTTCGGAAGATAAAATTGAATTTATAGAAACCGAAACCACCTATTCTGTCAAGGATTTACCTGCCATGAAAGAGGAGGCTTATGTAAACAATATCGATAATTATACTTCGAGTATTTCTCACGAATTGTCAATGACTAAATTTCCAAATTCTACGGTAAAAACTTATTCTACAGATTGGGGGTCAGTAGTCAAAACGATTTATGATTATGAAGATTTTGGACCAGAACTCAACAAAACAGGGTATTTTGAGGATGATGTCAACAAATTATTGACTGGAATAACTATTCCAAACGAACGAATTGCAGCGGTATTTAATTTTGTAAAATCGAATGTAAAATGGAATAATTTTAAAGGATATTCGTGCAATGATGGAGTAAAAAAAGCCTATAAAGACAAAACAGGAAATACAGCCGAAATCAATTTGATGCTCACAGCAATGTTGCGTTTTGCAGGCTTCAATGCAAATCCGGTTTTAGTAAGTACGCGCGACAACGGTATTGCTTTTTTTCCAAGTAGAACCGCATTTAATTGTGTGATTGCAGCAGTTGAAACGCCAGAAGGATTGGTATTGCTTGATGCAACCGAAAAATATTCGGAGCCCAATATTCTACCATTGCGAGATTTGAACTGGGTGGGACGCTTAATTCGCAAAGACGGAACATCGACCGAAGTTGACTTGATGCCAAAAACCCTTTCCAGAGAAGCCATAAATATGAATATTGTATTGAAAAACGATTTTTCGGCTGTTGGAAAAACAAGAAGACAACTTACAGATTATGAAGCATTGCAATTTAGAAAGGAAAATCTTGCAACAAGCAAAGACACCTATTTAGAAGAACTAGAAAACAAAAACAGCAATATTGAGATTAGTGACTATCTTAGAGATAACGACTTAAATTTGTCGCAACCAATAGTTGAAAGTTATTCCTTTAAAGACACAAATGACATCGAAGTTATTAACGACAAAATCTATATTTCTCCTATGCTATTTTTGACAGCCAAGGAAAACCCATTTAAACAAGAAGTAAGAGAATATCCAATAGATTTTGGTTATCCATCGCAAAGCAAATACAATATTAACATAGAAATTCCCGAAGGATATGTTGTTGAATCATTGCCAACATCCATAAACATTGCTACAGGCGATGACATAGGGGCTTTTAAATTTGTAATAGTTAATACAGAAAATAAAATTCAGGTTGCCATTACTTCAACCATTAATATAGCCATTGTTTCTGCGGATTATTATCCAGTTTTGAAAGGATTCTTTCAGCAAGCAATTGACAAGCAAAACGAGAAAATTGTTTTGAGAAAAATATAATTAAATGAAAAAAAATTATTTGGTATTTTAAAAGAGAAACGAAAGTGGTGATTTTGTACCAGTATCTTTCAAACCTTTTGAAGAAGTGTATTAAGCATTGAGCGAAAAATTGCAACCTATGGTGTATGAATTGGGGTTTTTAAAAGTTTAAAATGAAGTTTGTCTTTCCTTGACACGCAGTTTGTCATTCCGTAGGAATCCCAAAATAAATTTCTATGGAAAGAAAAAAAATATAACTACTAATAATTGTAAAAAAAGAGTTGAATAAATATAAAGAGTTATGTCAAAAGATTTTATAGACAATGTGCTTATCAAATTGAAACGAGAGTATCAAAAAGACGAAGTATTGATGGCGGTTATCAAAGAAAATTCCGACTTGCTTGTAGAATTAGGCAAACTAAAATCAGAAATAGATTACTTGGAACACCAACTAACACTTAAAGCAAAAGAGAATAACCAAAAGTTTATTGACTATAAAAATGAGCTGCAAAAAGAACTAAACAAGGAAGTTTTATTAGACAAAAGAATAGCTAAACAACAGGAAACAATAAAAGAAAAAAACAAAATAATAGATAATTTACGAAAATCAGTTTCGGAATTAGCTTATAAAAGTTTGCGTAAATAAAAAAAACCATTGAGCGAAAAATTGCAGCCTATGGTTTATGAATAGTTTTTTTTAGTTTAAATACAAATCATATAAACCTAAAAAAATCCTAACTTACCAACAAATATTGAAAGCAAAACGGAAAAATTGTTTTGAGGAAAATATAAAAAAGCATCAATTTTTTTTTGGTATTTTAATTGAATGGCTTAAATGATGAAGAAATGACTATTTTAGCAGAATAGTTTTTGTTGATTTGGGCAGGAATAATTTTGAGGATGGGACATCATAAAAAATATTAAGTTTAAAATGCAGGTTAAATGAGCAAAATAATTTCAATTACAAATCTAAAAGGAGGAGTAGGAAAAACAACTACTTCCATAAATCTTGCAGCTAGTTTAGCCGTTTTAGAAAAGAAAACATTAATTATTGATGCCGATCCACAAGGAAATGCAACAAGTGCTTTTGGTGCTTTGCCAAAACATAAAGGAACCTTTACGATAGATTTATTTAATTTTTCTAATGGACATTCAATACAGCCTTTTGTTACAAACTCACCAAACTTACATTTATTACCTACAACAATTATACTAGCGAGTTTAGAAATTAATGGTAAAAATCTGCATGGTACCAATCATGAACTCAAGATGGCATTAGATTATTTGAGGACAAAATATGATTATATTATTGTTGATTGCGGTCCATCGGTAAATTTTATTACGACTAGTTTTTTATGTTTTTCAGACTCTGTTTTAATTCCTATTCAATGCGAATATTTTGCACTACATGGTTTATCTAATTTGTTTAAAACAATCAAGGCAATCAAAAAAAATTATAACTTTTTCTTAGAAATTGAAGGAATTTTAATCACGATGTATGATAAACGGTTAAATTTTTCAAATTTAATAGTCAATGAAATCAGAAAGAATTTTGAATCACTAGTATTTTCAACGATAATTCCCCGGAATGTTAAGTTAGCTGAATCTCAAGTTCATGAAAAAACAATTATAGAGTATGACTCCACTTGTATTGGAGCAGAAAAACATTTAGCTTTAGCATCTGAAATAATAGAAAACAATATAAATATGGATGAATTTAATTTAGGCAAAAAGATAGATCAGATTATAGAAGAATCTACCAAAAACAAAGATTTGAGCATTATTTTTGAGCAATTGCCTATCAATCAATCACAAGACCGCTTAAAGTTATATTCAGATAATTTTGACAAATTGATAGGTTTAAATAAAACTGATATTAAGGCTATTTTTGGCGACTCTTTTAATTCCGATTACAGCAATGTTTGGATGTATCGATTGAGTGAAAACAGTAATATTTTCAAAAAGAAATTTATATACATCTATTTTCAAAACAATAAAGTAGAAAAAGTTTTGTCCACTTATTTTAAAAAAGCAGAGGAATAAAGGACTGAATTTATTGGTCATAAATTTAGTTTGAAAAGAGGCAATTTAATTGCATTTCTTCTGCATTTTTTAATGCTTCTTAAATGTAATAATTTATATCATTTGTGAATAAAAATCAACTTTTTAATCTAAATATATGATTTAAGCACCACTTCCTACATTAAAAAAAAATCTCATAAAAAATCAAATGGTAAACCTATTTTTACTAACTTTATTTTTCAAACTTAAAATCAACACATTATGAAAAAATTAATTGTATTATGTTTCATTTTTCTGTTTTCAGGAACTTTCTATGCACAAGATTCAAAAACAAAAAAAGAACCCACAAAAAAAGAAACCAAAAAAGAAACCAAAAAAGAAACTACCAAAAAGAAATCAGGCTATGATTATAACAAAGAAGTTCCTGTAAAAGCCACAAAAAAAGAGGCAGTTTCTAAATCAACTGCTATTAAAAAAGAAACCAAAAAAGAAACCAAAAAAAAGAAATCGAGTTATGATTTTGACAAAGAGGTTCCAGTAAAAACTACTACTCT
>DMHA01000400.1:7658-7904 GCA_003449615.1 Flavobacterium sp. | reverse complement strand
CCAATGGTTTCGTCGCCGTTATGAAATTTACTATCAGCAATATCATGAAGCAAGGCGGCTAATTTGACAACCCTACTATCGCAAACTTCCCCATCGGTTATTTGCAAAGCGTTTTTATAAACCCTTTCTATATGAAACCAGTCGTGTCCACCTTCGGCATTTTCTAGCTTTGCCTTAACAAAAAGTATGGTTTTATTGACTATCTCTGAGTAATTCATATTTGAAAAAATCTAAAAAATCTAAAAA
>DMHA01000400.1:0-7543 GCA_003449615.1 Flavobacterium sp. | reverse complement strand
CTAAAATCTGCAATCTAAAATCTTAATACTGAAATCTAAAATCTAAAGTCTAGCCGGTTCTACCCATTTGAATTGAAATGATTCTTGTGGAATGATTAATCGTTCTGAAATTCTGGCCATTCTAGCAGGTAATTTCATCAAATAATCTCTAGCTTTTTCGGCTTCGTCGGTCAAACTGCCTATTTTATCTATTTCCCATTTCTCTATTAGTTTTTGCATAATGTCCACATAATCATTGGCTGTGTAAACCCCAATTCTTTGCGCAGAATCAGAGAAATGCTCGAAAGCAGAACTGATTTTTTGTCCTGATTCTCTCAAGAAATGGGCAGGCATCACGATTTTGGCTTTCATCATATATTGAAAAGCAAGCATCATTTCGCTTGGATCAATCTTGAAAATCTGATTCACAAATTCGCTGTAAGCCAAGTGATGACGCATTTCGTCGCCAGCGACCATTTTGCACATTTTGGCTAATTTGGTGTCGCCATAACTTTTGGCCAATTGCGACACTCGGTTGTGCGAAACATAAGTTGCCAATTCTTGAAAACTGGTGTAAACAAAATTTTTATAAGGATCTCTTCCAGTGCCAATGTCGAAACCGTCGTTAATTAAATGTTGCGTTGTCATTTCAATTTCTTTCATATTGACACGACCCGATAAATAGAGGTATTTATTCAACAAATCGCCGTGACGATTTTCTTCTCCTGTCCATTGGCGAACCCATTTGGACCAGCCGTTTCTTCCTTCATTATCTACGCCTTCTACTTCCATCAACCAATTTTCATAAGTGGGCAAAGCTTCTTCGGTAATCATATCGCCTACCATGGCTACCCAAAAATCATAAGGCAAATCTTTGGATATTTCTCTTAATTCTTTTACTTCTTCTATGAAATTATCACTTTCGGAATTGGGTAAAAAGTCCGATGGTTGCCAAATTTTTTCCACTGGGATTAAATATTGGTCAACATATTCGCCGACTTTTTTTTCTAGAAGTTGCATTACTTCTAATCGAATGTTTTTTATAGACATCTGTTGGTATGGATTTATTAATTTTTGAATTTTTGAAAAAGGGCGAAGGTAAGACAAATTTAAATTTTTATCCCTTGAACTATTGTGTTTTCTGTTTTTTCCATTATTTCGGTAAAATCATTGTCTTTTACTGCTATTGCTTCGTGAATAGTAAAAGTAATATAATTTCCCAAACCATAAGGGAAAGCACCATATTTAAAAAATTTCCAAGAATTATTGATGCTTATTGGCACAACATAAGCCGAAGGGGCATATTTACACAATATTTTTAATCCGCTTTGTGCAAATTCCTTAGGTTTTCCTGTTTTGCTTCGAGTGCCTTCTGGGAAAATTACGGCGGAACGTTTGTGTTTTTCGATGTATTCAGACAAACCTTTAATTATTGGAATGGCTTGTTTTGGGTCTTTCCTATCAATAAGCACAGAACCTCCGTGTCTTAAATTGTAGGAAACACTTGGAATTCCTTTCCCCAACTCGACTTTACTGACAAATTTGGGATGAAATTTTCGCAAAAACCAAATCAATCCAATAATATCATACATTCCTTGATGATTGGCTACAAAAATAATGGGAACGCCCGTTGGGATTTTCTCTCTTCCTTCGATTTTAAAAGTATTAAACAAAACGTGTCCGATTCGCAACAAGAAAAAATTCAGATAATCTACACTTTTTTTGTGGGCTTGATAGCCAAAAACATTGAAGCAAATCCACTGAATTGGATGAAAAATGACTAAGGTCAAAAGGAATAACAAAATGGCAATAAAGGATATTGGATAGGATATGATTTTTTGCATTTGGAAATTTTTTTTGCAAAAATAAGGAATATATTGAGGAATGTTGTATAAAAAAGGTTCTTGTAACATTTTGTTTTGTTTGTACTTTAAAATTCAGTCATCAACAGAAAGTTTAGGTTTTTTTTTCTTCTACCATCTCAATACTAAGACACGATGTTGGCAGAAATACGCCCAGAATACTTAAAAATTTAATTAACGGAAAAGCTAAAGTTTAAATTCGGTTAAATTAAAATAAATTGTAAATTTGAACTGAATAAAATCAAAAGTAAAATGGGACAATTAATAAACATATCGGAAATTAAAAATCTATATCCAGATGAATGGGTTTTACTTGGAAATCCAAATATGGACGAGAGCAAACTTGATGTAATATCAGGAATTCCATTATTTCACAGTAAAGACAAAAAAGAAGTTTGTTATATTGGCAGAGACAAAACATCTAATTTTGACAAAATAACATTGATTTATACGGGAACATTTAGACCAACTCGAAAAATCACAGGTATTTTTAATAGAATCACAAAATAATGATTTATAAGTTCAAAAGAGAACCCGAAAGTGGATTAATACTCGTAAATATTGAAATTGACAAAAAGTATGAGTTGAAAATGATTCTTGACAGTGGAGCAACAAATACAACAATAGATAGTAACGCATTATATTTACTTGGTTATGATTTAAAAGACAATATTGGAACTGTAGAAATAGAAACCGCTAACTGAATTATAGAAACTGAAGTTTTTGAAATTGATAGTTTCTCATCATTAGGAATAGAAAAAGAGAAATTTGAAATTCAAGTTTACGATTTTATTGCACACGGAATTTTTTCTGATTATAATGGACTTCTTGGACTTGATTTTTTAGAAGGAACTAATTTTTGTATAGACACGAATGGAAATACAATTTCAGTAGTATAATAACAAGTTAGTGCAAACGCTTTTAAAATTTTTTCCACAAATTCCACAAAAATTCGTGTTCATTCGTGACTCGAGTCCCGATAATTATCGGGACGAACAGGCGAAGCAAATTCGTGGCAAAAAAATACCCACACAGTTAGGGGTAGAACCAAAATATAATCAAAATTCTCCCTTTATTTCTTTAAGTTTTATAAGCATGATAGAAAAAATCAACCTCAACAACATTCTGTTTCTTGATATCGAAACTGTTCCAGAAGTAGAAGATTTCAATTCTTTGGATGATGAAATGAAAGCACTTTGGGAACACAAAACCCAATACCAACGCAAAGAAGAACAAACAGCGGAAGATTTTTATGAACGAGCTGGAATCTGGGCCGAGTTTGGAAAAATTGTCTGTATTTCTGTGGGATATTTTACTATTAAAGGAGACATTAGAAATTTCAGGGTAACCTCATTTTTTGGAGAAGAAAAGAAAATACTTCACGATTTCATCAACCTTTTGAACAATCATTTCAACCAACCGCAGCACGTTTTGTGCGGTCATAATGCCAAGGAATTTGATATTCCGTTTATCGCTCGACGAATGATTATTAATAACATTGCCATCCCGAACAAACTGAATCTTTTTGGCAAAAAACCTTGGGAAATTCCACATTTAGACACTTTAGAATTGTGGAAATTTGGCGATTACAAACATTACACTTCCTTGAAATTAATGTGCAAAGTCCTCGGAATCCCTTCTCCAAAAGGAGATATAGACGGCAGTCAGGTAGGTCACGTTTTTTATGTGGACAAAGATATTGACCGGATTGTAACCTATTGTGAGAAAGACACGATTGCTGTGGCACAGATTTTTCTTCGATTGCGAAGGGAAGATTTGTTGGTTGAAGAGGAAATTATTCACGTTTAAACAATTGCAATATCAAAATTCAATATCAATTACAATTAAAAAAAGTCCTCAATTTTTGATTTTGATTGACTTTTGAAAATCAAGATCAAAAAATCAGCTTATATTGCATCCTAAAATCTGACAAATGAAATTAACTGGAAAGGAATTATATTCAAAACTTGTAGATGATTATAAAATTATTGGCGAAAAAGGGGTAATAAATTTTTCATTAAAAAATTTGACAATTTCTATAGAAACTAAAGATACTGTTGGAAATTTGCTTCAAGAGTGGCTTAAAGCTTGGATGATGAATGAAAAAATAGAATTTGAAGAAAACAATAACTCACAAACATTTCCAGATTTTCATTTAGATAAACATAACCAAAAACTAGGACTTTTAGAGGTTAAGTCTTTTGATTGGGATAGAGGTCCTGGGTTTGATTTAGCAAACTTCGATTCCTATTGTAATTCACTTTTGGAAAGTTCTTATAGAATTGATTCTGATTATTTGATTTTTGCTTACCAGATGAAAGGAAGTGTCATCACTATAAAAAATGTTTGGATTAAGAAAATTTGGGAATTGGCTTGTCCAAGCGGAACATATCCTATAAAAGTTCAGGAGAAGAAGAGCGTAATTTACAATCTACGTCCATCAACTTGGTATTCTGAAAGGACTAAATTTAAACCATTTGCTTCTAAAGAAGATTTTTTAGCCGCAATAAACGAAACTCGATACCAATATCCACAAACAAGACACACTAATGGACATTGGTTAAAAAATGTGATTAAGAATTATCAAGAACACACAGGAATTTTATTAAAAGTCAAATAATTGATTTCGTTTTCTTTATAAACAGCAGCTATTTTTGAAGCTACAAATTCTACAACAGGAACAGCAACAGTATTTCCTAATAAATCAAAAGCATCATATTCTTTTGTAGGTATTTCGTACCATTCTGGATACCCAAATAAGCGTAAGCCTTCTCTAATTGTTAGTCTTCTTAATCCATTTCCATCAGGAACAGCCAATCGAGAAACATCTGTAGCCACTAAAGTTGGGGCAATATCATTCGGATCTAAAATTTTATTAATTTCAAAACTTAATTTTCCGGTAACAATATTATACCCTTTAGGTTTAGTTTCGTCATAAATTCTATAAGTTTTAATTCCACTTTCTGTTTGTTCTTTGACCAATTTTTTGGGATGTTCAAATTTCAAATACCCTTTTTTTGTTAGGTCTTCTAACATCGTTTTAAGTTTATTTTCCGAACATTTTATGAAAGTATTTATTTGTTTTAATGTTAAAGACATTCCGTCCATCCAATCAATGCCAATTTCCTCCGCCCATTGTTTTCTTCTTCTTTCTTTAAATAATTTATTTAATAACGCAGATTGTTCGTCAGAAATTTCGCCTTTCAAGCCAATATCCCAACTGTGAATGTTGTTTTCTCCCCCTCTTTTATCTTTTATAGATTTTCCATATAAATCTTTTAATTCAAAATGAGATAATATCTTAGTGACAAAATCGGATTCTATGGTTTTTAGTCCTTTTTGAAAAACGCTGTTCAATTTTTTGAATCTAGGTTCATTTCCACTTAAATCGATAGCATTGTTTTTTGTACCAACGATAAAAATTCTCTTTCTTGATTGAGGTAAGCCAAATTCTATAGAGTCAAAGACTTTCCACGAAACTTTGTATCCCAAGTCATTTTGTAAAGTATTTAGAATAGTATCTAACGTTCTTCCCACTTTATCATTCTTGTTTTCTAAATCGTGTTTAACTAGTCCTTCGACATTTTCCAAGATAAAACCATACGGTTTTTTTGCTCTTAAAATTCTTTCAATTTCAAAAAACAAAGTTCCTCGAGTATCTAAAAACCCTTGGCGTTTTCCACTTGCACTGAAAGGTTGACAAGGAAATCCACCCAATAAAAAATCAAAATCAGGAATAAATTCATTTCTAATTTGGAAAATATCTCCAGCAAAAAAATCATTTTTGAAATTATGTTTTAGTGTTTTAACCGCATAAGGTTTAATCTCAGAAGTCATAACACATTCTGTATTTACACCAATAGCTTTAAAAGCAGTTTCAAAACCCAGCCTAATTCCACCAAGACCTGCAAATAAATCAATAAATTTTACTGTATTATTTTCCATTGATTGTTTTTTTATATTCAACATTAGGTTCCGCAACTATTAATAAATTAGTTTCGTATTCTTCTATTTCAAATTTACTACATCCAATAACTGAAAGACATTGCATAAAAAATGCAGCACTAAAACTTCCCCGACTAATTTTACTGTCAATACTTGTCTTTGTTTCGTCAATACCAATCTCATTCAACATTAATGCTAAATCAGTGTTCGAAATACCTCTTTTTATTAATTCCGATTTAAGAAGACGTTTGACTTTGTCATTCCAATCAACCATAATTGATCTATTTATATTTGCAATAATATATAAAAATTGTCATATATGCAAATATTTACGCATAAATACAAAAATAAATTTTTACATTTGTGATTGCAATTGATTTATTACATTTACAAAAATTATAAATTATGGTATTAAGTAGATTTTGGTTGGTAATTTTCATTTCGTCGATTGTATTTGTGATTTTCAGTTTATTTTCTGGAAATAGTTATACGATTGACCATGTTTTGAACGGAAAAAAAGATGATCCTATTTTAATTTCCGAAAAATATATCGATCAGATTCCTGTTTTTATAAAAGACAGCATCAATAAATCGGAAGATAAAACCTTTATTATCAACCGCGATACGCTAAACGCAGATACTACTTATGTGTATAAAAATAAGGTGGTTAAAATTTTTAGTGGTGTTCAAAAATCGGATGGGTTATTGCCAACTTGCAAAAGCACTTTACTCGATTTGATTTTGCCACTTATGGCATATTTGGCTTTTTTCTGCGGGTTGATGGAATTGCTAATCATTTCTGGAGTGTCCGAAAAACTAGCAAAAGTATTGAGTCCGGTATTCGTAAAAGTGTTTCCAAGCATTCCCAAAAACCATCCTTCTATTTCCTATATGACCCTAAATTTTGCTGCCAATTTCTTGGGATTAGATTCTGCAGCAACACCATTTGGATTAAAAGCAATGGAAAGTCTGCAAGAAATAAATCCTGAAAAAGACAAGGCAAGCGATGCGCAAATTATGTTTATGTGTCTGCACGCTTCGGGATTGACTTTAATCGCTACTTCTATCATTGGTTATCGTGCTGCTGCGGGTGCAAGCAATCCCGCCGACGTGATGTTGCCTTGTATTATCACCTCTTTTATTGGTACAATTGCCGCTTTCTTGATTGTTGGAATCAAACAAAAAATCAATTTCAAAAGTGCTTCTTTAGTGATTGGTTTAATGGTGATAATAGCTGCCATTATTGGTTTGTTGATGTATGTAAACCATCTGGATTTAATTGGCAAAAACTATTTCACCTCAAATCTTTCGGCTCTAATATTGGTGGGAATTATTGTTTTTACTTTGATTTTTTCTTTCATTAAAGAGAAAAAATTCACCCAAGCCAACACGACTGTTTATGAATCTTTTGTGGCTGGAGCCAATAATGGAGTTAAAACCGGTGTGACTATTTTTCCTTATGTTTTGGGAATGTTGGTGGCTATTTCTTTATTTAGAAACAGTGGTTTGTTTGAAATTATTAGCAATTGGGTAGCTTTTGCTTTTTCTAATATGGGCGTGAGTAAAGAAATTACCGATGCTTTGCCAGTGGCTTTACTTAGACCTTTTAGTTCCGCGGGTTCACGAGGGTTTTTGATAGATTCGATGAATACTTTCGGTGCCGATTCAATGACGGGAAGGTTGAGCAGTATTTTTCAATGCAGTGCCGAAAGTACTTTTTATGTGATTGCGGTTTATTTTGGTTCTGTAAATATCAA
>DMHA01000260.1:10214-12653 GCA_003449615.1 Flavobacterium sp. | reverse complement strand
ACAAGGAGATAAAGGAGATAAAGCGGTAAATTGGAAAGGTGCTTATAATAATTCAACTAATTATATTATTGATGATGCTGTTTCTTATAATGGTTCGTCTTATATTTGTAAGCTTGCTACTACTGGTAATTTACCAACTAATAGTACTTACTGGGATTTATTAGCCCAGAAAGGGACTGATGGAGTTGGTGCTGGCGATATGGTTAAGTTGGTTTATGATACTAATAATAACGGAGTTGTTGATAATTCTGAGAAGCTAAATGGACAATCTGCAAGTTTTTATGCTCCTGAAACAACAACAACTATAGGCACTTTAATTAATTCAGCTACTGCAAAAAATACGCCTATTGATGCCGATCAAGTTGGTTTAATGGATTCAGTCGCCTCAAATATTTTCAAAAAATTGAGTTGGGCAAATATAAAAGCAACTTTAAAAACTTATTTTGATACTTTGTATACTACTAATGGTGGTGCAATATTACAAGTTAATTCTGTGACAAAAACAGATATTCAAACTATATCAACTTACAATACATGGATTGATATAATTGGATTAAGTGTTTCTATAACGCCATCCTCTATTAGTTCAAAAATTTTAATTATGTTTTCTGTGAATGGCAGTGTTACCTATGATGCTTCTTTAAGGATTGTTAGAGATTCAACGCCTGTTGGTGTTGGTGATGCTGCTGGTGCTAAAATGAGATGTACAACAGAATTTCCATGCTATATGAACACTGCTGGAGCGATGGTTGTATCTTCAATCACATATCTTGATACTCCAGCAACAATATCTGCAATAACATATAAAATACAAGCTTATGCTACCTCTCAACCGGCTTATGTTAATAGAAGTGCTACCGATATAGAAGGTACTCATAATTCAAGAGGGATTTCAACAGTTACACTGATGGAAATAGCTGGTTAATGAAAACATCAGAAAAAGGAATTAATTTAATTAAAAACTTTGAGGGGCTTAGATTAAAAGCTTATCTTTGCCCAGCTGGTGTTTTAACTATTGGATATGGACATACTGGAGGAGTCAAGCCAAATCAATTTATAACTAAATTAGGAGCTGAGTTATTACTTGAAACAGATTTATTATTTCCTGAGAAAGCTGTAAATGAATTGGTAAAAATTAAATTAACTCAAAACCAATTTGACGCTTTGGTAAGTTTTACTTTTAATGTTGGAACTAATGCTTTTAAAAAAAGTACATTACTAAAAATAATTAATACTGGTACTTTCAAACTAAAGGATGTTGAAATTCAATTAATGCGATGGGTAAGAGATGGGCAAGGTAGAATATTGCAAGGTTTAGTTAATCGTAGAAAAAAAGAATTTAAATTATTTGAGGGGGTGGAAAATGTTTAAGAAAGGTAATACTTACATTTTGGGGGTTGTCGCTTCTGGATTGTTTAGTAAAGGTGTTCAATTAGCAAGCGAGAATGAATATTTTAAATTAAATGAAACTTGGTCTCATGTGGCGGTAACTTTTTATCACTGGGCTTACGGCTGGGTAGTTATTGAAAGTATTTATCCGGGTGGCGTTCGATTTCTTTATTTAGGTACTTGGGTTGCTGAGAATTGGAATAAAAATAAAGTAGAAGCTTTTGAATACAAAATAAATACCGATGAATTATTTAAAAACTTGGGTAAGCAATATTCTTTAATTGATATTGTTAGACTTGCTAGAACTAGATTTACATTTCTGAAAGCTAAAGGGCAAGATGATGAGAATAAATTATATTGTGCTGAATTAATTGCTAATTGTGATAATGATTTTATTACTAATGAATTACAATTAAAAGCATGGCAAATAGTACCAGTTGATTTCCAAGTGTGGGGTTTTAAAAATGATAAACAAATTATTGATGTCCGTTCTGTTCTTTCTTTTGATGTTCCTTGCGTTGCCTAGCTTTTGCCTAGACTCTTTGCCATGCTTAGAAACAAAACATTTTATACTTCCCGACTTTGAGATTTTCCCTGAAAAATGCTTGTCTAATTTACAATTTATTCAGATGATTAAAAAAGAAAGTCCATTAACTTTAGAGAAATTTTATTTAGATGAAAAATGTAATATTAAAATTATTGTTCCAGATAATCGAAATAATGTTAAATCCGAGGAAGTGGCTTTGGAGGCGTTACTTCAAACTGGACAGGTTAGATTATTTGGAAAGGCAAAAGCAGAAACGATTAAGGAAATAGTACAAATTTATTATGGAAAATAATTTACTGGAACAAAGGTTACAGAAACATATTGAAGATGATTATAAAATTCATTTAGAAATTACAAATAAATTAACCGAAGTTTCTACGAAGCTTGCAATCGCTTCATCTTTACCAAGTTTTATTATTGTTTTATTTGAATTAATAAGATTTTTCGTACATAATAAATAACTGATAAGAGCTTTCAACTAATCGAACCCCTTCCAAGTTTTT
>DMHA01000260.1:7061-10144 GCA_003449615.1 Flavobacterium sp. | reverse complement strand
TTACTGGGTGTCTAGCCATTTGAATCGAACCCCTTCCAAGTTTTTGCATTTCTTGGAAGGGGTATTTTTTTTGTAAACTTTCAATCCTTAAAAAAATCCTAATAAAAGAATTTAACTTACTGGGTGTCTAGCCATTTGATAAGCTTTTTTATTCCGTCTTGCCTTACTCCGTTTTTATCTAGCTTTGTTTCGTCTAGGAATTTATAAATTAATTCAATCAATGGCAGTTTATGTTTTTTAACAAATTGTTCAGGGAAACTATTGTAATGCCATTGATTAATATTATTTTTGATAGTATTTACCAAATCTTCCGGTACTCTAATTATTTTGGTTTTGTAAGGTGCAGGTTTACAAAATCCACCATGCCTCCAAGGTTTTTTCTTATCCATTTTTATTTGTTACTTTCCTTCTTTCTTCCCTTAGTATGTTTTTTAATGCTTCTATTCTTTCCGCATAAATACTGTCTGTATTTTCTCCAATTACTTCAAATTGTTCTCCAATATCTAGTTTGACATTTGTAAAATTTCCTTTATTTATAGTAATTCCAACACTAATTGTTATTTTTTTCTTGTTCATTTATTTATTCCCTGAAAGTTAGTATTAAAAAGAAAATTTGCTTTATTCATTATTGCTTCAAGCATTTTGTAATCTTCATAATCAATAAAAGAATCTGGCTCGTTTAGTGCATCTCGCAAATTTTCTATTTGTTCGCTAATTGTTTCGTCTTCTTCGTCAAACATAGTTTAATTTCCCTCTCATTGCTTATTGTACCTGTAACAAATTAAATTTAAAAAAATGGCTTAGGTAAATGTCAAACTGTCAAAGATAGACCCTAAGCCACTAATAATTATATATTTAAAATTCTATTTCTTCAATTACCTCTTCTTTAACTTTTGAACCTTCGTTTATACCTTTAAATCTAAGTACCTCTTTATTTTTATTAAAAAATTTCATTA
Source organism: Flavobacterium sp. (assembly GCA_003449615.1). Taxonomy (GTDB): domain Bacteria; phylum Bacteroidota; class Bacteroidia; order Flavobacteriales; family Flavobacteriaceae; genus Flavobacterium. Next base: position 9,188 of record DMHA01000260.1, on the reverse strand, counting down.
CAATAGGTTTAATTAATATTTCTATTCCTTTCCAATTTTCGGGGTCTGCTGATTTAGTAATTCTTTGTAAGTCTCCGCATTGAGTCGCATTCAAAGGTAAACCTTTTTTATTTTGCATAAAGAATAAAACTATACATTTCTTTTTAATTCCTCCTTGTATTGTTAATTCCTGAACAGAAAATGATTTAATAATTGCTTGGTCTGGGTACTCGTGCAATCCTAAATAATCGCTGTAAAAGCTTTTCCAATGTGTCATTTAATTGAATCCCCCTCTAATATAAATCGCAAATATTGACTTGTTTCTTTTGAAGCAATTCCTTCTTCTTGCTCTGATGTTTTTATTCTTTTGATTTCTCCTTCTAAACTTTTTACATTGTTTGAGTAAGTCCATTTAGCCTTTTCGCAAATAACGAATAAACCTAAATTATCTATTTTTTTGTTTTCAATTTTTTCATTGAGAAGTTCTTCCCCAATTTGTAAGCTTAAAATAAGGATTTCTTGCTCTAAAGTTTTTAATTGTGCCTTTTTCAAGGCATACAAATTATATTTATCCATTTTTTTACTCCTTAATAATAAAAAATATCGCCAATGTAATAGCCTAAAGGTAATTCTTGTGGTTTTTTCCCAACAAGTTTAGCAATTTCTTCTTTTGTTCCTTTGGTAAAGAAAAAAGTATTGTAATCGCCTTTAATCGTTGCCGACCAATTGCCATTATCTAATTTCATTACCTGCAATGAAACTTTGTCACCATATTTACAAACAATATTACCGTTCCAGTCTAGCAAGTCCGCTAAAGCGTAAACATTAAAGTTTAAATACTTTGGTTTTATGAAAGTCTTAGCCTCTGCTTCAATCTCTACCAGCCTTTCATAATAAAAAGCTGTTTGATGTTTTGTTTTTTGTGTTATCATGATTAATCCTTATTGTGTTAGGGTGGGGGAAGTTTTAGGACTCCCCTTTTTAATTTTGTGCTTTGCAAAAGCATTTATACTTGTAACAAAACTAAAAAGGAAAGTAATTTTTTAAGAGAAAGGGGCAAAGCCCCAAAAACTAAATAAGCGATAACTGGCAAGCTGAGGGAACGAAAGACCAAGCACGAGACCAAACACCAGACGGCACAGCCCGAACCCACTGACCACCAGACCAAGACGGCAAAGCCACACCATCAGCGCAGAAAACGAAAACCTGTAAGCCCTTAGAAACAGCATAAGCCAAAGAAGCCCAAGTACCAGAACCACCGCCAGAAAAATGAGCTGACGGACAAACACCAGCTGGACAAGCTACAGAAGCAAAGCCTATTAGAACAGAGGAAGCTGAAACCATAGACATAGACCTACGAGCTAATGCCTGAGCTGGAGAGCAAACAGAACCAGCTGAAGGGCTAGCAACTGAAAAGACCTTAGCGTTAGGAACAACTGAACGGATGGCTGCATCAACGCCAGAAGCACAGCCAACTAAAACGCAATGCCCAGCCTGTGCCACACTGCGAGCAATTGTTTGCACTAATGTTTTATTATTGAAACCTTTTCTTGAGCCGGTAAAAGCTATATTTTTTTTGATTTGATTTTGCATTTGTTTATTTATCTTTGACTTAGATAATATCTATTATATCATTTATATCCCCCGCTAGGAGGGGAATAACCATAAATCTTATTATAATTAATTCTTATAGTTCCCGCCCTGAAAGCCAAATATAATAACCTACTACTCAGTTTCTTTAAAAGGGCAACGCAAGCGCAAGCCGATTTAAGGCTGAGCATTGCTAGTCCCTTTTTCTTTCTTCTTTGAAACAACTATGTAATGAAAGTTTCTGGTTCGTCATTATTTTTTTGTGTGCTGTATGCCGTTTAGCCAAATCTAAAAATAATAAATAAATTAAATGGCATACCAAGCACGCTAAAAATAATGACGAAACAATAAAGCTTTCTGCCTTGCCTATTAAATATAAATAATGTGAGCGTTAGGGATAGGGAGCAGTAGCTTGCAATCTACAAACCCCAGCAAAGCTGGGTAGGCAAAATTTAGCAACTACTGCCAAAAGCCCGACCCCAGTTTATCTGGGGGAACGCCCAAAAGAAACTTTAATTAAAAAGAAAAATTAAGATAAACTAAAGTATGAATTTGAAT
>DMHA01000260.1:3793-6920 GCA_003449615.1 Flavobacterium sp. | reverse complement strand
TAAAAAAGAAACTAAAAGAGAAATTAAAAGAGGACGAGGTTATAAAAGCCCAAGTCCTACAAAGGTTATTAGAACTTTTGAATCTTTAATCCCTTTGATTCGACTTTTAGAAATCAATTATCTGAAAAAGATAAAAGCCTAAACAAAAAACTAACACAAAAGGAAAAAATATTATGGCTGATTGGTTTAAATGGTACGAGGACGAGCTAGACAGTCCTGAGTTTAGTGCCGCTTGGTCTGAATGTAGTTATTTACTTTCTGTTTTGGTCTGGGTAAGGACAGAAGCAACCAAAAGGAAAACAGATAGATTTAGAATTGAAGGTAAATATTTTCTAATTGGTTTAGCTCAAAAACTAAAAACTCAAGAGCATGAAATAAAAAGAGCTTTAGTTTTATTAAAAGAAATAAATTATATAGACATTGAAGACGACTTAATTGTTATTGTTAAGAACTGGGAAAGACATCAATCAAAATATTTATATGAGCGTTCCAGAAAGCAAGCTTTACAATTACAAGCAAGTCAAGATGTACCCATACAATACCCACACTCTAACCACAATGATAGTACAAAATACTCAGAATGTACCCTAAGAGAAGAGAGAAGAGATTTAAGAGACATGAAAAGAGAAGAGGAGAAACAATCTCTCCCTTTAAAAAATAAACAAATAGAAACCTTTTACAAAGAAATCTATTCAATCTTTATTTCCTGTGGCATTAAGCTATTGAAAAAATCCGAATCCTTAGAATTACTCTCTTTAGTTTTAAAACGCCACAATCAGGAATCAATTAAAGAATCATTGCATTTAGTTTTAAGCGATTCAAAAATCAATATAAAATACTTACAACCATTTGGATTAATTAACTTTTTAGAGAGAATCGAAACTTTAATTAAACCTAAGCCAAAGCCAAGCCCAATTAATCAACCACCTGAAGCAATAAAACCCTTAACTCCAGAGGAAAGACTTAAAGCTGATGAGGCTAGACAGAGATTTAGGGCAATGCTGGAACAACAAGATTCATTTAAAACAATCTAGGTTTTTCTTTCGGATAAACTTTTAAACTTTCCTGTCTGGGTCTTAACGCTTGAGAATTAAACTTTCGATACTTCCCGACTTTAAGATTTTCTACAAAAAACGCTTGTCGATTGTAGATTTGTGAAAATATATTTTTATGGTTATTTATTCAGACAGTGTAAAAAGTTTTGCAAAGAAATTATTTTTAAAAAATCAAAGTCTTGAGGAAATTGCAAACGCTTTAAAAACTAAGTGGAAAAAAGATTGTAAAAATATTCATCGTTCAACTATTCAGGTTTGGATTAAAAAAGAAAATTGGGAAAAGGAGAAAAATAAAATTGCTTCAAAGGCAATAAAAAAAGCCAAAACAAATAAACAAACTAAAAATAATGATGATTCAGAGGACTTAAAGAAGTTTTTGGAAAAATATCAAGCTGAAAGTTATGAAATAGATTCTCAATTGAGAGCTAGAAGTTATTTAAAACTTATTAGTTTAGTTGAATCAACTCAAATAAATCTTTTGAATGCTAGATTATTTTTAGATATATTCAGGATTAGCACTTCAAACATAGCAAGGCTTCATGAATTAGCTAATCCGAAAGACAATGATGATTTATTGCTTGACGAACTACTTAAAATTAGAGGAATTAAACAAAATGAATAAAAGATTTATTGAAACAAGAGAAAGAAGTATTTATTTACCCCTTGCTGAATCTGAAAAAGAAGATTATCAAAAACAATTAATTCAATTAATGGATTCTGTGAGACGGACTGAGAGGGAACTGGCGGTAATTCAATTAGAAAAAAAAGAATTAATAAAAACTACAAAGGAAACGGTTAATCATTTATCAAGAACTTTATTTGACGGCAAAGAATCGAAAAAACTTAAATGTGATGTTTATATCGATTATGAAAAGAAAGAAAAACAATATTTTTATAATGGTGAACTTGTTGATTTTTTTCATGCTTCAGAGGATGATTTGCAAATAAGAATACCAATTAAAGAACTTTCATCTGAAACCGAAAAAGAAATTGAATTACAAGCTGTAAGTTGAATCTTCCATATTTATATAACAAGTTTGAATATGTCCCGCACGCTGGGCAGTTAAAAGTACATGAAGCTTGCCAAAAATATAGAACTAATTGTATTTTGTTCGGTCGTAGGGGTGGAAAGTCTCATTGTTCTGGTTTTGAATCTGCAATCGGACTTTTAGAACCACCCCATCCAGTTTTTGGTTCGCCTTGTGTGCTTGTAACTGCTCCGACTGTGGATTTGACTAAAGCCGTTTTTGAAAATGCCCATGACTTATTATTTAAATACTGTAAAGAGTTTGACCCGCATTATTCCCGTACCGAAAGAACTTTAGAATTAAGGCGTTTGGGTTCTCAATTGCTTGCTAGGTCTGGCGATAAACCGTCTTCTGTTGTGAGTCGTGGCTTTTCAAAATGTATTATTGATGAAGCTGGTTTTTATCGTGATGACACTTACCAAAAATTAAGACCAGCCCTTTTAGAAAGACAGGGCAAGTTAATTGTTATTGGCGTCCCAGAGCTTAAGAACTTTTATTTTAAACTTTGGAAAGAATCGAAAAAACTTAATTCAAAAGTTTATAGCTTACAACTTCCAAGTATTGTAAATCCTAATATTGCAATTGAAGAATGGCATGAACTTTATAGAACTACGCCACGGCAAGAATTCCTTCGCCAATATTGTGCAAGATTTATTGAAGACTATTCAAGCGTTTGGAAAACTAAAGATATTGAAAACATTAAAGGTGGCGAAATTGAAGAACCAAAAGAAGGAAGTATTTATTTAGCTGGTTTAGATTTGGCTAGAAAATTAGATTATACCGTTCTGACTATACTTAAACCTGTAACAAATGGAAAGCTTCAAGTTGTATTTAGAATTAAATTAAATAATATCGGCTGGTCTAATCAAGCTGAAATAATTGCTTATCATTTAAATCGCTATAATGTTCAGGCTTGCGTTGTTGATGGAACTGGTATTGGCGATTCAGTTATCGAACAGTTGGCAAATAAAACTACTTCTGGTTTAGAAGCTTTTATTTTTACCAATGAATCAAAAGCTAATTTAATTGATAGTTTAACTTTAC
>DMHA01000260.1:1331-3753 GCA_003449615.1 Flavobacterium sp. | reverse complement strand
ATTAATTCCTGAAACCTTTGAAGAATACTTTATTGAATTAGGATTATTTGAAATAATAAAATCAAAGGAAAAAGGTTTAAGAGTGTTTCAAGCTCCCGAGGGTTATCATGACGACCATGTAATAAGCTTGGCTTTGTCTAACAGGGCTTATCAATTCCATTACTACGCATAAACTAAATGTTAAATCAAATTAAAAGCTTATTAACTTTCAAGCAAGCAAAAAGAGAAGCTTCTTATTTTTCTAAATTAGAAATTCCTTATTACGCTTTAAACTCACAAGAAAATTATATTTCTAATTTGTCTAGGCGGTTGCCGTTGGCTTGTGCCTGTATTTCTTTAAGAGCTAGAAAAGTTCGCTCTACCCGCTGGCGCATTGTAGAAACAGAAAGTAAAAAGCTTATTACTAATCACGGCATTCAAGCTTTGCTTAAGCCTAATTCTACTCAAAGGTTTTCTGATTTGCTTGAGCTGATGGTTTGGAGCGATGACACTGTAGGCAATTCTTATTTATTACAAACCAACACTAGAAATAAATTTGATAATTCTCTTTTCTTTCTTCCACCTCAAAAAGTTATTCCGTGGACTGTGGAAAATATGTTTATAACAAAATACGAGTTTCAACCTGACGCTGGCGAGAAATTAGTTTTAGAGCCAAGGGAAATAATACATTCTAAATATCCATCTTTGGAAAGTCCAGCTGTGGGTATGGGTTTAATTCAAACCGCTGAAATTCTTTTACAGAAAAATCTTAATCGTGATTCCTACATGGAAAGTTTCTATAAAAATGGAACTGTGTTAAGTGGAATCTTTACCTCTGACTCTGTAGGAACGAATACAGAACAAAGAAATAAAATGAGAGCTGAGTTTGAAGAACAATCTACTGGAGTTAAGCGTTTCTTTAAAACCTTTTTTGCTTGGGGTGGTTACAAATATCAACCTCTTTCTGTTTCTCATCGAGATAGTCAAGATGTCGAACAAACTAAATTAACTCGTGATGATATATTAGCGGTCTTTGGTGTGCCTGGTGCTTTGCTTGGTTATACTGACGGAGTAAATTTTTCTAATGCTGAAATTCAGGAAAGAATATTTATAAACAATACTTTGATTCCTTTGCTTAGCCGTTTAGAAGATTTAATTACTTATGAGATAGTTCATCAATTTGATAATTCTCTTTCATTTGAATTTTTGAAACCTGTAAATGAAAATCTAAATTTAAAATCTGCTTGGGTGAAACCTTCTTTTGATTCTGGTGTAATATCAAAGAAACAATATGCCGACTTAATGGGAATAATTGAAGATGGTGAATTATCAAGGAAAGATAAACCTAAAGCTTAATCAAACTAAATCATTTAAACAAATTGGCGATGATTATTTAGATGTGATGATTGAAGGTTACGCAAGCACTAGAACACAAGACCGCTACGGTGAAAACTTTATAGCTGGAGCGTGGACTAATGCCATTAATAAGTTTATGAATAATCCTGTTCTGCTTTCAGACCATAATAAACATACATCTTGTTTAGTCGGGCAGGTTCTTTCTTTGGTTGAGGATTCAAAAGGTTTGTTTATGACTGCAAAGATAACTAATGACCCAGCCTTTAAATCTCTTCGTTTTAGAATTGTGGAAGGTTTGATTAAAGCTGTTTCTGTTTCTGGCAATTGGACTTATAAACAAAATCAAATTATTGAGGTCTTGGATTTAATGGAAATATCTTTAGTTGCCGTTCCTGCTAATCCTGATTGTTTAATTGCAAGTAAAAGTTTATTAAATGATATAAATATTAATAAGCCTCAAAACTTAATCATAATAATTTAATGGAACTCACTAAAGAAGAATTGAAAGCTCTTATTGGTGAAACTGTCCAAACAGAATTTAAAAAATCTTTAGCGGAAATAAATGCAAGCTCTCCGCCACGCTTAGAAACAAAACATTTTATACTTCCCGACTTTGAAAATTCTCCAGAAAAATCGTTGTCTGATAGATTATTCCCCCAAGCAAAAGCATTTATACCTGTAACAAAAGTTCAAATACAAACTAAATCAGCAAAGCAAGGCGGACACTTTGGAAATTTGCCAATTGAAGAAAAACAATTTGCTAATATTCTTTTACAAAGAGATGTTTGGGATGGCATAGATAGAAAAGCTTTTGATTCAACTACTCCAGGTGCGGGTCTTGAGTACATTCCAGATATTTTACAAAATAGATTATTTGAAGATTTAACTCTTCAGCCTTTTGTTCATAATATGTTTGACACAATCAAAGTTAGTCAATATGAGGAAAATGTACCTAATATTGATGGAAATACTCATTTTAAACTCACGGGTATTGATGGGGTAAGCAAGGAAATAGCAAATCAAACTACAGGACAGACCTTATTAAAGTCTCGCAACTTTGTGGGCTTCACTGATTATTCTGTTGATG
>DMHA01000260.1:0-1285 GCA_003449615.1 Flavobacterium sp. | reverse complement strand
ATTATTCTGTTGATGTCGATGAATCCAGCGTTGTAAATATATTACCTTTGGTGCAAAAGAATATTTTAAATAGTTGGAGTCGTGATTTAGATGATGTGGTTATTAATGGTGATGATTCAGGAACTCACCAAGATACAGATACGCAAGCTTTATCTGCTGATTATCATTTGAGGGCATGGAAAGGTTTAAGAAAAATGGCTTTGGCTGGTTCTTTGACTACCGCTGGGGCTGGTGCTGGTATTTCTACAACTTTATTGGCTAAAACTGCTAAAGGTCTTAAAAAATATTCAACTCAATTACAAAACTTATTCTTTTTGGTTTCTGGTTCTGCTCAATGGAATTTATTTCAAGAGGCTGATTGGAAAGACCAAACTTTATTATTTGCAAAGTATGGCTCTGAATCAGAAATTGCAAGGGGCTTAAGTGGATTTATTAAAACAATTCCTATTTATTCAACTGAATTTATTAGAAGTGATTTAAATGCTTCTGGCGTTAATGGAGCTTCTGCAAATACCTTTACAACTTCTTTATGTGTTCGCAAAGAGTTTTTTATTAATTCTTTAATGAAAGGTTTAAAAATTTGGGTCGTTACTGGAAATACTGACTCCACGCTGGCAACTGCTCGAAAAAATAGGGTTTATGCCGAGGTTAAGGCTGGTTTTAATCCAATCTGGACTCCTAGCTCTACTTTCAGCACTGTAAACGCTTTAATTAATACAACTGATAGCTAATTTTAAAAAATGTCTACAGCATTATTAAATAATTACTGCACTGTTGAGGATGTTTTGACTTTGATTAAGAAGGTTGAAACTCCTGACCCTTTACTTTTAGAAAGAATTAATATTTTTGTTAATCAAGCAAGCCGTTTAATTGATGATTATTGCCAAACTAAATTTTATGAACAAGATTTTAGTTCTGAGTATTTAGATTCAAGGTTTTCTAATATTTCAATTAAAGATTCTTTTGTCTGGTTTCCTTTTCCAGTTAGTCAAATCATTGAAATAAAAGAAAATAATATTGTTCTTTCAAATTCTGATTATATTTTGCCGTCTGGTTCTATTTCTCAAGTTTATAGATTAAATTCAGATGGCGAACTTAAAGACTGGTCAGGAACTCTTAAAGTAAAAGCAAAGTTTGGATTTAAAGGTTTACCTTCTTGTTCGACTGGTTTTAAAACTTTACCTTTTGTAATCCGCACTCAATGTGCTATTTTTACCGCTTATTTATTGGGCGAGAAAAAAGTTACAGGTAAAACCACGACTAAGACTGGCTGGGAAAATAGAAC
>DMHA01000401.1:1778-3107 GCA_003449615.1 Flavobacterium sp. | reverse complement strand
TCATGATCTGGGGTTGGCTTTATGACTTTCCCATCTTCAAGCTTAATTTCCATTATCTTTTTGGCTTGCCGTATAAATACTTTCTCTACTTCCTCCTCTTCAATTTTATTAATACTTTCATTAAAACTAAGTACTTTATCTTCCCGGATCGCCTTCATAATAATATACTTTGGGTTCTTTATTTAAGTCTCTTCCTGTTGTTTTTTTGATTACTTTAATTAGCTCGTTCGCAGAAATAGTAATATCGAATTCTATATCACTTGGATCTAAAGCTGAACGGTCAATTAGGTATTTTTTAGGAGTCATTTTGACAAAAAGCTCTACTGCTTCTGGACAGTTACATTCTTTATGATCAGGATTGTTTCGATCAAGACATCGTATGAGAGAATGAACACCAGTATCTAGTCGAAGTAAATGTGAGATATGATCCCATTGCCTTTGTTCTACCGCTTTTTTACAGTATTCTTTTTGTGAATCGGTTTCATACATAAAAGGACTTAAATCTATGGGATCAACTAATAAACTTTGATTCCAGTAGAACTTAAATTTCTTTTTATGCTTGCTCCGTGTTTCACTGGAAAGCTTTTTATCAGAAAGAAAATTTCCTTCATAATTTGCTAAAGCACTGAAAATAGAGGCAGAATTAGTGATTTTTGTACTTATATACTTATATTTCTCACAAGTAATTGGTTTATAAGACTCAGAAAATACATTATCTCTATTACATAAATAAAAAAGTAAATTTACTTGTCTTTCCCTTTCTCTCTCTCTCTCTCTAGAAATTGGGCGAACTGATATTTCATCAAACATTTTTCCTAATACTGGACAATACTTTTTCTCAGCATTTTCTTCTCTGTAAGCAAAGTGTTTTCCTATTTCACTTATTTCATTATGTACTCTTTTGTAATAAGCTTGATCTTCGGGTGATAATACTGTTTGTATTTTTAAATGTGAAAAATCTTTTTTCTTTTCTTTCTGTTGTATTTCTTTTGCAGTACAACCACTACTCAATAACATTAATAACAAAATTAATATATTACTTTTTCTCATATATTTTTCCTCCTTTAATAATTACTTTTGACGGATCAAGAACTGTAAAATAGCCCTCCTTGCCCGTCTCTGGACTTATACTCTTTTTCAGTATTTCATAATGAAGATGATAAGGTATTGTTTTATGATTACCAACTTTACCTACTACTTCATTAGTAGTTATTTTGTCTCCAGTTATATAATTAGCCTCTGCTTTCCAACAACCAGCGGAATTTTCTGGAAAAAGAGCAAGTACATATTCTATTTGTTTAAAATGTATTTTACAAAACAATTCGTCTA
>DMHA01000401.1:0-1682 GCA_003449615.1 Flavobacterium sp. | reverse complement strand
TATTTTCTGTCTATTATTAAATTACCTATACTAAATAGTATAAAAACTAATACTGAAATAGTTAAGTACTTTAATTTGTTATTTTCCATTATTTTAATCCATAGTTATTTTTGAATATTCTTCCATATCTGGCAATACCTTCTCCTCTTTCAAAGGAAGACTTTGGCTCTTCTTCTCCTTTATTATTTTGTGTATATAAACCAATACTATATAAAGTTCCAAATACTCCAGGGCTATTCGATAAATCTGGGTAAACTGGCTCTTCAATATTTATATTTCCATATTTTGTTCTTACCTCTGAATACTTCCACCACTCATAGATATTCTCAATTCTAGCGGCTATTAATTCTGGTGCTTTACTATCGTCTAATAACCATTTTGCAGCAATATTATATTTTGTACTTTCACTCCAGTCTTTAGGTTTTTGCAAGTAACCATTTTCTACCAATTCAACTACTAATCCTAATTGCATTTGAGCCTTTCCAAAAGAGACACTTAATATATTTTTATGAATTGGTATAATCGAAACTGCTTGAATTTCAGTCTTTGAATTTATAGCAGTACCTTGTTTCACTAACTTTTGTAATTCAGAATCTTGGGTATTATCATTACCATCTCTTCTTATAATTTCATCAAGTAAAATACCAGCTATCAGACCTGAGGAAGCACTTCCTGAGTTTGCATGAGAGAAAGCTCCTTTTGTAGATTTTGAAGCTTCAATAATTTCATCTTTTAAAGTATTAACTTCATTAATTTGATTTGTATACTTTCTCATAATTTCATCTGTCTTCTCTTGATCGTATCTTTGAATCTCTGAAAGGTCAAAGTTAATATCCTTGAGAATATTCTTTAGTAATAAATTACTGTTTAATCCCAAAAAAATCATCTTTCATATCTCTAATTTCAAATTCCAATTTCTGTAATGCCTCTCTAATCTCACTCTCTGAGCAATTATCTCCACATTGTTTTCCTAATTCATAACCACCTTTCATTATAATTTGATCTACTCTATCATCTCGATTATACTCTCTAGAACCAATTAAACCAAGATTTACTCCCTTTTCATTTGTTCCCTGAATTGACTCTTCTAAATGATCACTTATTTGAAATATTCCCGCTCCTAATAAAGCTGAATCGAGCCTCATTCCACTTCTTTGAGTCATATAACCTATGAAAAAATTACCGAATAAATCTTGATTTAGCTCAACTCCACCATAAGAGTAAGTATTATATGCACCCTCTACCCGAGAAGGAGATAAATATTCTTTTAAATCCCAGCTTCCACCAGTCTTAAACAGCTCTAAGTATAAAGTCCATTGTTCTTTTGTTCCATTTTTAGCTTTCAAATAAGCCATTTCATCAGTATTTCTAATTATTTCCAGTGTATTATTAAACCAATCTGTTAAATCATTTCCTCTTTCAAAGGCTGGTTTACTTAAAATCATTTCATTATAATCTAAGCCGACAGGCAATTTAATCAATTTATCTTTTTTATCACGGTAAAATCTTCTGGCTTTTTGTATCATTAAACTCCTCTCTAATTGAGTTAATTCAGCTGATTTTTCTTTTACTTCTCTCAACATTCTGGCTTCTCTACCTAATAATTCTTTGTAAGATTTAATTCTCAATAAATCCGCAATAATTGCCAATCCACCAGTTGTACCAGCAATACCAGCAATACC
>DMHA01000262.1 GCA_003449615.1 Flavobacterium sp. | reverse complement strand
TGACAAAAATGCTAATATCTGATTTTGCACTTCTCAGGTAGATGAGGTTGTAATGGGTAATTCCTAGTTGATAATTCCTAATTGGTAATTGCGTACCTAACTTGCCTAATAACTCCTATATTAAACTCAATTAGCAATTAAGCAGATCCTTCCGAAAAATCCAGCAGCACTTTCCGAATCCTGTTGATTGACAAAATTATGCTAGTTGGCTATCTTAAAGTTAGTGAACCAGCATGATTTTGCAAAAAAACGCCAAAAAATGTAATGTTGATAGAATTTAGAGTCGCTAACTACAGGTCAATCGGTGACGAACAAGTGTTAAGCTTGGTTCCAGCCTCAAAGCAAAAAGAGCATTCGGAAAATATAATTCAAAAGGGAAAGCATCAGGCTTTAAATGCTGTAGCTATATATGGTGCTAACGCTAGTGGAAAATCCAACTTATTAAAAGCAATGGGTGTGCTAGAAAAATTAATTAATTTTTCTGCGCGTTCTTCTTCTACAACAAAGTTACCATACGACCCTTTTTTACTAAGAGAAGATTGGATTAATAAACCTACTTTTTTTGAACTTGTTTTCTTAATTGCCGAAGATAGATACAGATATGGGGTAGAGTTTAACCAAAATGAAATTGTTTCAGAATGGTTATTTAGAAAATCTGTAGGCAGGGAAGTTAATTTATTTCAAAGAAGCCAAGATACTATTGATGTTTCTTCTGGTTTCAAAGGTTCTTCAAAAACTATTGATGCTGCCATAGAAGCAACAAGAGATAACGCTTTATTTTTATCGACTTGCGATATGTTAAATATTGAAGAAGCAAAAAAAATTCTGCATTGGTTCCAGAAATATATAATTATCGACGGATTAAATACAGAGAATGAGGCAATCAAAACCATTAGTCTTTGGGACGATCAAGAATATCGTCAAAAAATTAAGGAATATTTTACTAGCCTAAATTTTGGAATTATTGATTTAGATATTACAACCCAAGATTTAGATCTGTCAGGATTGCCAGAACAAATACCAAATGAATTTAAGAATTTTTTGATTAACAAACTTACAGGAGCGAAAAAATATACTGTCTATTCAACACACCGTATTTATGATAGTCAATGCCAAGAAACTAAAAATGTAGAAACTTGGGAGTTGGGTAGAAATGAATCACCAGGAACTCAAAAAGCCTTTGAATTAAGCGGGCCTATACTATGGACATTGATGAATGGAGGCATATTAATTATTGACGAAATAGAAGGAAAATTGCATCCGATAATGACGCTTCATACAATCAATATGTTTTTGAATAATAAGACTAACCCTAATCAAGCTTAATTAATTTTTGTTACCCATGATACTAATTTATTGTCTTATGCTAATTTGAGAAGAGATCAGATATATTTTACTGAAAAAAATCCTTGGGAATCAACAGAATTTTATTCTTTATCTGATTTTATTTATATGGGCAAAAAGAATGGAATATCTGAAAAAGAAAGACCTGATACAGATAAAGAAAAAAGGTATTTTGAAGGTAGATATGGCGCAATTCCAGTTTTGGGCAAATTTAATCCAGATTAAATTAAAAAGCAATGGCAAAGAAAGGTAAGTTAGGAAAAAAGGCAACTAAAGAAACAATTGAACGTCCAAAAAGAGTGAAGCGCTACGAATACTTTTTTTTAATTGTTTGTGAAGATCAAAAAACTGAGCCAGAATATTTTCAACAATTTGTTGATCTGTTTCCCGATGGTACATTGTATTTAAGACCAGTAGGTACAGGTTTATCACCGTTAGGTGTTGTTAATCGAGCAATTATTGAAAAAGCTGAATTAGAAGCAGAATATAAAAAAGAGTTTGGCATATATGATGCTGTTTGGGTTGTTTTTGATAAAGATGATGCTGATCTAAATGATACTACAAAACGGAATTTTGATGAAGCATTTAAAATAGCACAACAAAATAAATTTCAAATTGCATATAGCAATGAAGCTTTTGAGCTTTGGTTTTTACTACACCTAGAAGAAGTGCCTGCACATTCTCCTATACCTAGATCGGATATTTATATTCGTCTGGAAGAACTTATCAGGCAAAATCCCAGTGAGTCTAATTTCGTATACGATCATTATCATACAAAGAATACAAAGATAGTCCAAAAAATCAACCAATTTGGTAATGAATTCAAAGCAATTGAAAGGGCTGAAATTCTTTTACAGGAACAAAACGGAGTTCCACCAATACAAGCTAATCCCAGTACAAAAGTCCATTTACTTGTACAAGAGCTAAGAAAGTGGATTCAGTATTTCTCAGGTTGATGAGTATTTAATGCTTTTAAACACTTACTCACCGTACCTAAAACTAGCACCAGAAATCAAGGAAGCTTTATTTGCAGGATTGAGAACTAAAATAGAGTAGGATTTTGGTGGCAATCTTGAGTTTTCATATATCTCGGCTTTTCATGTTGCTCAAAAATTCCAGGTAGTCTAGGTTTAAATAATATCAAGGAGATGCTATTGTTAGTTATTGTGTGAAATAGTAATAAAATCTAGGAATTATGGATAATTTAGCTAATTTTTCTGTGCAATCCCCCGTTAAAGTTGGGATAGTAGGAACT
>DMHA01000412.1:2499-2731 GCA_003449615.1 Flavobacterium sp. | reverse complement strand
ATTATTTTATACATATAAGAAAAAATAAGCCTAAAAAAAATGACTTTGACAAAAACGACAATCGGCTTCATAAATGTTTTAATTTAGGAAGCCGAAAGGGTATTATAGCTATTAGAGGTAAAAATTAAAATAACACAAAAAATGATTGTATGGGGCAAAATCACTTCCTTAGAAATCTAAAAACTATTTAGGAAATCAAGACTTGAATGTATAACTTTTTGATTATCAATAC
>DMHA01000412.1:0-2441 GCA_003449615.1 Flavobacterium sp. | reverse complement strand
TGTTAGGTCTAACCCTAAGAATAGTAGCCTTTGAAACCTTTACATTATTTCGTTAAAAAAAAGAATTCATGAGTGTCAATAACAGCAGCCCTTGCCATCTGAACTAAATTACCAGTGTCTTTTAGAAATATCCCTAGCGTTTTTTCATTGTAAACCAATTTCATTTCAGACGAATAATCCGTAACTAAATACATGTCTCCTTCTAACTTAAAAAAAGGAATTTCCGTTTTACCCTTTGCTTTTATTCCTTTATTAACCACTAGACCATTATTTAAAACGTCTTTTAGAACCGTTTCATTTTTTTCTTTTGAAGCTACTTTTGCGTAAGCTACCATCATATTCAACCATTCGGTGCTATCTATCAAATACCAATTTACTTTGTTGAAGTCGATGCCTTGATCACTAATCCAACCATAACTTGTAAAAGCAAGCAATATTTGCTTTTTTCCATCAAGTGTTGGATTGTCTGTTGGACTAAATTCTTGAATTTTAAAAGAAATGACAGAAGTAGAGGACATGTCTTTTGTTTTTTTTCCATTAAAGTCAAGTGTTTTCAATGAAAAGCTATTCAATTCGGGGTGATTAGCCAATACCCATTGTGTAGCGGTCAATTCAGCTCTTTCTTTCATATCCTCCATGGCAGCAATACCTGCACCAATGGCTAATAGACCCGCTCCAACAGCAATTGCCCCAGCCGCCCCGTTACTTTGTGCATTGGATTGTTTGGGCATAAATAATGTAATAATGAGGAATGCAATAGTTAACTTTTTCATTTTTTTATAAGATTTAGATTAAATAATTTTCAAATGTAGTCTAATCTAAATCTTATGCATTACGGTATTCCTCATTTTAGAAAAAATAAAAATAAAAATAGTTGAAAATCAATTACCTACAAGGTTTTAGAAACCTTGCAGGATATTAAAACTATTGAAAATCAACATTTTATTAGGCGAATTCAGGTATAGACATATTCTATTAATATGCTAAAAATTTTCGATATTTTTTTAACCCAAATTACGCATTAGAGAAAATTATTGACTCTCTAACACCTTTGTCAAAGTTTTTAATAGGTATATTTAACTTTGACAAAGGTTAAAATCGGGATATTAGTTCTATTGCGTAATTTGGGTTTAACATAATGACATTGGGCACGAGCGACAGAATATGCCAAGCAAAAATTATGAGTACTAAAAAAAAGTAAAGATTTAGAAAAAGTACAAAGCATAAAAACCCTAAAACCTCGCCGAAAAACTAACCCCCCAAATGGGTGCTTTCGAGAATTGATTCACGCCCACAGGAGCGACATTCATTTGGGTTTTGACCCTGTCTTTATAACCAAAACCATCCAAAATAGTGTTGAATGGATCCATCAAAAACAGGCTGGTAATGCCCAAAAATTTTGATTTTAAAACTTTCTTGTCGTGTTTTAAGATTGATTTCTTGGCATAGAAAAATCCTTCTCCTATGACCGAACCAATCACTGGCGTGATAATAAGGTCTTGTTTTGAAGGGATTTCGGCAAAGGATTCGATACCGTATTCCCAAAAAAGAGTGGACATAATAGTAGAATAGGCAAATGATTCTACCACCGTAAAACCACTCGTTCTAGCAGTCATATAATATATTCCGCCACAATACGGATGGGTAATCCAATTGAGCACCCAATTGTCTTTGTCCCAAACTGGTCCTGCTTTTACATTTTCTTTCCATTTCCATAACATACCTTTTTCTTTCATCTGCTTTTTGTCCCAATTGGTAGTGCTTTCCGGCATTACCCAAAGTATGCCAAAAGCAATAACGGTAGTGCCAATATACATCGTACTCGTATAGCCTAATCTTCTCCAATCGCGATAAGGAGGTGGATAAACGAGGGAATTTTGTTTTGAAATTGGAGGAATTGAATCTATAGTTGTCGTTAAACTGTCTTTGATAATTACTTTGGGCTCATTCAAACTAACCTGTGTGGTATCAGAAGATTTGAGGTTTACTTGACTTTCTATATTACTGCTGTCCAATGCTTGAGCATAAGAAAACCAACATTCTGTAAATAAAAATAGGCTATAAAAAATGATTTTTTCAAGAGACATAGTTTAGAAAAAAATTAAATATGAAGATATTTTATACGAGTCAAATAGTTGTTCTAAATTTATAATATAATAAATGTCATATATTTTTGCGGTTCAGACTCCCTCTCCTTTGGAGAGGGTCGGGGAGAGGTTTTTACACAAGCCATTATTTAAGTCGTTTACTTATATAATGACAATTAATAATAGGTTTCTAATTAACATAAGTTTTGTAAGTATCGGTTGCAAATATAGTTAAAAATAATTTTTACAAGAATTATTGGAAACTTGCTGTATTTATTTAATTTCACAAGTATTGAAGTGATTTAAACTTTTTGCGTTTTAGCGAAAATTTAGGATTTTGTAGCCAATTGAAGT
>DMHA01000214.1:1754-4514 GCA_003449615.1 Flavobacterium sp. | reverse complement strand
CAAAGTTATCAAATTTCTTTTTTGTTTCTGCTTTCATTTGTCAATTCCTTTTCTAGTTCTACTTATTTCGTAATATCAAAAGTAAAATGCAACAGGTAATAACTAGATAAGTTAAAAGGCACAAAATAAAGCTCAAGTTGGTCATTTGAATTTGTTCAAAACTAAAAACCAAAATGAGCTATAAACATTTTACTTTAATTGAAAGAGAAAAACTATTTGCTTTAAAAGCTCAAAAGCTATCGAATCGTCAAATTGCCGATGAATTAGGGAAACACAAATCTTCAATTGGAAGAGAATGAAAAAGAAATAAATTAGCAGAAGGTTATATTCCATGTCTGGCTCAGGAAATAGCAAAGAAGAGATTTTCAAAAGCCCAAAGCCAAAAGAAGGAATGGAGTAAAGAATGCTTGAAAGAAGTCAAATTACGGCTTGAAAACTGCGAAGACCCAGACCAAATAAGCAATCGAATGAAAATGGAAAGAAAAGAAGCCCCAAGCCATGAAACAATTTATAAAATGATTTATGAAAACCGTTATGAAATGGGGATTTATGCTTGCAAACTCAGAAGAAAACACAAGAAACGAAAACAGAGAGGCTTAAAAAAGCAGAGAAGAAGCCCGATTCCAAATAGAGTTGGTATTGAGCATAGACCAGAAATAATTGGGAAAGGTCATTGGGAAGGAGATACCGTGATTGGGAAGAATATGAAAGGAGCGATTGCCACATTTGCAGACGAAGAGTCAAAGTTTCTTATCGCTCAATTGATGCAGGATAAAACCTCTCAATCATTAAATCAAGCGGCAAAAGAATCATTTAAAGACATCAAGCATTTGCAAACTTTCACCTTTGATAATGGTGGTGAATTCGCTCTTCATCAAGATTTAACAAAGACATTGGGAGCTAATTGTTATTTTGCTAACCCTTATCACAGCTGGGAGAGAGGGTTAAATGAGCATACTAATAGATTATTGAGACAATACTTCCCCAAAAAGACTGATTTTACACAATTAACAAATGAAGAAATTCAGCTTGCAGTCATGGCTATCAATAATAGGCCTAGAAAATCTTTGAATTATTTAACTGCAAACGAGGTATATTTTAATCATTCAAATTGCCAATCTTTGTTTTATTCTTCTAACCTTGACTTGTATAAACCTGTTGCATCTCACGCTTGACTTTGCGGCCTTCTATAATTTTGAATTGACACAGTTTATTCAATATTCCCGGATTTTACATTAGTGCGGATTCACAATAAAGTTAATTGCTTACCGATAATAACCCACTGAGAAAGACCATTAACCGTTTTTTGACCTAATTCAATATTTTTATTTTGTTTAACCCACTTTTTAAACGCTTCATCTGAATATTCAATATTATTTTCTCGGGCAATTTGTCCTTTAAATAATCTAACTGCACTTTCAAATTTAAAATTACCTTTTGAATCAAATACAAACATTTTTTCTTTTCGGTCTGAATAGTATTCTTTTAAAATTTCTTCATTAATATCTGGCATTAATTGGGCAAGTTTAGTATTTCTTTCTTCTTGAAATTCGGTTTCATATTCTTGAATTAATAATTTTTCTTTTTCTTCTTTTTGTTTTTCTAATTCTTTTTGTTGTTTCTCTTTTTCTTGCAATTTTTTATCATAATCATTTTTTACATTGGCATCTTTTTCAATAATTGATACTAAATAACCACCTAAATTACTATGTACTTTTTTAGTTTTATATTGTTTTTCTGCGTATTCAATTTGTTGGTCTAAAGTGTCTAGGTCTTTGATTTGGATAAAATTTAAAGCTTTAGTATTTTCAACTCCTAAATCAAGTAATTTATTCAAAATAATATTTTGTTTAGTATTTTCAATTATTGTTTCTTTTGGTTTTTCTTTTATTTCCAGCTCTGGTTCAGGTTGTTCTAATTGTGGTTGATTTTTAATAATAAATTTTATACTATCAATTTTTCTACCAAGTTTTATTTCTTCAAAGTCAAAACTAATATCGGTGCTCTTTTCTAGCTCTTTCTGAGCTTGTAATATTACTCTCCTTTTAAAAGAAGTATAGTCATTAAAGTATTGATCTTGTAAACCAAGTATATATTTTAATTCTCTAAGTTTAAAAGTTCGCTCCTTTAAAGATTGAAACTGTTTTAAAAGCTCATAAATCCTCATTGAATGAATACTTTTCAGAGATAAAATATTTTCAATAGCATAGGTAGTAAAACATTCTTTTAATTGAAGTAAATAAGGCTTTAACTTTGGATCAAAAGACAATTCAACATAGCCCTCTTTATTATAATATTCAGCACTAGACAGAAAAGTTATTTGCAATAAACCAGTAGAAGTTTTTATCTCTAAAACTCTGTTTAATAACTCTTTAGTTGCTTGTTTAGCCCTTTCATAAAGGTTATTAGTATCAGTTCCAATTTCTGCCAAAAACTCTTTAATATTCATTCGGTAAGGCTTAAAATTCTCATCGTCTTTATGAATTTTAGTAAGCATATATAAGATAATTCTTTTTTCAGCCAAAGAAACCTGATAACTGGCATTAATCAAGGCATTACTCTGTTTTACTAAACTCGAATTGACAGTTTTATTTTTATTTCTCATACAAAAAACGACAAATTGGGGGTCAACTAACAAATAAACCTGCAATACTTATTAAATAAACAAATTACAAGTTGCAAGAAATAAATATACTACAGTTATCTAAAAGAATTATTAAAGCTACAAAAAAAAATCTTGTCGTTTTTCACCCCCAATTT
>DMHA01000214.1:0-1659 GCA_003449615.1 Flavobacterium sp. | reverse complement strand
TCACCCCCAATTTGTCGTTTTTCGCTTTTATGAGATTTTTTTAATAAACGCTATAAGTCCCAAGCAGATAGTGTTTTAAGGAAAAAAGTTTTTTGAAGTGTTCCTACAGTATTTAAAAAGTATTAAAAAGGTTTAAAAATAAAAAAAACAACAACAAACAAAAAAAGTTTAAAAAAATGTTGTTGTAGTATTTTTTGTATTTATATTTTATTTGCTTCAGGAAGCCCTGTTAAAACAAAAACCCTTATAAGTTATCATCTTTTGCAAAAAAGTCTTAAATTAAAGAAGCTAGATAGCTGAGAATTGATTTAATTTATATTTTTAAAAGTTTGTTTTTGTTTTTTGTAAATATTTTAATTTTAAAAATCAATAACTTCTCACATTTGACACTTTATTATTTTGATTAGTATTACTTATTTTGTTTTTACTCAGCTCGTTTTGAAATTTTAAATAATAAATTTAGTTTGTTTTTAATTTCAGGTATTTTATTAAAATCAAGATTACCTAGTTTTGCTTTAATTATTTCACGGCTTAATGTTGCGAGCTTGTCAAGCCTAATGATAGAGGGTTTCTTTAAACAATTATACTTATCTGGAAGTACAGAAACAATATATTCTGATTCGATTAATTGAGATGTAATAAAAGCGACAATTACATCACCAGAAGATGGCACAGAAAGAATTAAAGCTGGTCTTACTTTTTCTCCAGACATATTAGTAAACGGAAATGAAACTAAGACAATGTCATTAATTTTTATCAACTGTAAACCTCTTGAGCATCAGATAAACTATAAATATCTTCTTCCTGAGATAAAAACTCAAACGAGTTGGAATTAGAAAGTAAATGCTGAATTTCTTGGTTTAATTCTTTACTTGAGTCAGAATTATTTTGTTTAGTTTTTAAAAAGTAAGTAAAATCAATTACTTCTTCCTGCTCTTGCGTAGAGAGGTTTTCAAATACAGATAAAAATTCTTCTTTTTTTTGTTGAATATTCATAAATTTTTATTTTGCTTTGTACCATTATACTAAAATTAATTAGGACTTAAAGCTTCTCTTAATACTTGTTTTAAGCTATTCTGCTTTGCCCCAGTCTTCATCAAACTCTTCGTATGCAGTCCTTAAGTCATCATCAACGCCACAACCCCAATTATCGTATCTTGTAGTTAAAGATTTGAACTGTTTCTCAAACTTCTTATAGAGCCTCGCTGAATTTGCTTTTTTCAAACCATCAATAAAATTAGATAAGGCAGTATCTATACTGTTAACATAAGCTTCATCATCAACTCCAAAATCGGTGAAACATTTAACCAAACAATCCAAATAGAACAGCCTTAATTCAAGAGTACCCTCTTCGTCGTTGGTAGCTTTTTTGTACTCGCTGATAGCTTTTCGGGCATCAGATACTTTGAGGCTAGGCGGAGTATTTCCTCTCCAAATTAAGGGCGACTGAATACGCTTTTTATAAGGTTCTAAAGTTGCTTGAGGACTAGAACCACCAAAACGAGTTTGCAAAAAGGCTTTATTAGTTGGGGACACTTCGTATAAATCTTTTATTAAGTTAATCAGCCCATCATTAGAAAATTCCTTAATCTGCTTTTTTATATCATTCCAAGTTTGATTTTTTATTTTCATCCTTTTAAAGCTTCTCTTAATACTTGT
>DMHA01000216.1:3656-6467 GCA_003449615.1 Flavobacterium sp. | reverse complement strand
ATTACCCATAAAACCTTATTTTCGTGAAAAGCTGTCATCAAGATTTCGTCTTTAGACCAAAATCCAGCCAAAGGAAATATTCCAGAAATGGCTAAAGCTGCAATCAACATTGTCCAAAAAGTGATGGGCATTGCTTTTTTCAAACCACCCATTCGTCGCATATCTTGTTCACCTTGCAGTCCGTGAATTACGGAACCTGAACCCAAGAACAAACAAGCTTTGAAGAATGCGTGAGTGATGACGTGGAAAACCGCTATTTGGTATGCACCCAATCCTAAAGCCAAGAACATTAAACCCAATTGAGAAACGGTAGAATAAGCCAAAACTTTCTTGATGTCGTTTTGAACCAAGGCAATTGTTGCTGCAACCAAAGCCGTAAAAGCACCAACAAAAGCAATAATATTTTGAATATTTGGAGTCAAATCAAACAAGAAATTCAATCTCGTAATCATAAAAATTCCTGCGGTAACCATTGTTGCGGCGTGAATCAATGCCGAAACGGGCGTTGGTCCCGCCATCGCATCAGGCAACCAAGTATATAATGGAATTTGTGCCGATTTTCCTGTAGCTCCAATGAATAAAGCTAGGGAAGCAGCAGCAATCCAAAAATCATTAATATCAGTTGCTGAAGTTATTGCAGTTTTTATAGAGGTAAAATCCAGAGTTTCGAACATAATACCCACAATAAAAATCCCAATCAAGAAACCTAAATCTCCAATTCGGTTCATAATGAAAGCCTTTTTGGCAGCATCATTATAATCTTGGTTTTTGTACCAAAATCCAATGAGCAAATAAGAACAAAGTCCCACACCTTCCCAACCGATGAACATCATTAGCAAATTGCTTCCGATGACCAAAGTAATCATAAAAAAAATGAACAAATTCAAGTAAGCAAAAAACGAGTGCATTTTCTCGTCATCGTGCATATAACTGATGGAGTACAAATGAATTAATGATCCAATTCCAGTTACAAACAACAACCAGATAATCGTCAATTGATCAATAAGAAATCCGAAACTTACATTGAATCTTTGAACCGAAATCCAATCGAACAAATTGATGATAATAGGTTCTTGATTTACATCGGCAAATAAATATAAAGTTATGGCAAAGGAAATCGTCACCGAAAGTGTTCCCACAATTCCTACGATGTTTTTACCTGCTTTTTTACCCAGAAAAACATTAAACAAAAATCCTAAAAAAGGAGCTAATAGTAAGACTAAAACTAAATTTGTATTCATCGCTAATTATCCTTTTAAATTTTTCAAATTACTTACATCAATGGTGTGCATATTTCTAAAAATCGAAACTAAAATTGCCAATCCAACAGCCACTTCGGCAGCAGCAACCGCCATAGAGAAGAACACAAAAACCTGTCCTTGTGCATCTTGATGATAGGTCGAAAATGCTACAAACAAAAGATTGACCGCATTCAACATGATTTCGATTGACATAAATACAACAATTGCATTTCGCCTGTACAACACGCCAAAAACGCCAATACAAAAAAGTATAACGCTCAGGAAGATGTAATTTTCAATACCAATTTGGTTTAAAATATTATCCATATTATTTTTCTGATTTTTCTTTTTTAGACAATAAAACCGCCCCAATCATCGCTACCAAAAGCAGTACTGAAGCAAATTCAAAAGGCACCATATAATCGGTGAGCAATAATTTGCCCAATACATTTATCGATTGATAATCCTCGCCTGTTACATCATAACTTCCATCGGCAATGGGTTTTGAATTCATAAAAATCGCAATCAAAACCACGCACATCAAACAGAATAAAACAATGGCACCAAGCCGAGTAACTCGTGGTTTATGCACTTCGTCTTCATTATTCAAATTCATTAACATAATGGTAAACACCATCAAAATCATAATCGCCCCGATGTAAACAATTAAGTTTACAAATGCTAAAAATTGTGCGTTCAGCAACAAATAATGCCCTGAAATGGATGCGAAACAAATCACCAAATAGATGGCATTGTGCATCGGTTTTTTGCTGTAAATGGCCAAAAAAGCTGTTGCCAAGGTGACGATTGACAACACAGAAAAAATAATTTGTATTGGGGTTGCGTTCGCTATATTTGGAATCTGTATCATTAGTTAGCGTTTATTAGTTGAGAATTTTTTACAGCCATTTCTAAAGGCATTACCAATTTATCTTTTCCAAAAATAAAATCTTCCCGGCTGTAATTAGCAGGCACCAATTCTTTAGAAATAGTCAAATAAATGGCATCTTTTGGGCAGGCTTCTTCACACAAACCACAAAAAATGCAACGCAACATATTGATTTCATAAATCGAAGCATATTTCTCCTCACGATACAAATGTTTTTCATCAGCCTTGCGTTCTGATGCTACCATTGTAATGGCTTCAGCTGGACAAGACAAGGCACACAAGCCACAAGCAGTACAGTTTTCCCGACCTTGTTCATCGCGTTTCAACATGTGTTGCCCTCGATAAACGGGACTAAATTCTCGTACTTGCTCAGGATATTGAATGGTTGCTTTTTTTCTGAAAAAGTGTTGGATTGTAATCCACAAGCCCTTTAAGATGGCTAAAAGATACATTCGCTCTAAAAAAGTCATCTCTTTATTTGAGACCACCTTTTTTCTGCCTGATAATGATATGGTTTGTATGCTCATTTTATTATTTTTTGTAACCAATTTTATTTCTTTCTACGTTATTTTCTTATTTTTCAATCATTTAATCCTGATATGAAAAAACCAATTCAATGTTTCATTGCGAGGAACGAAGTAATCTCGTGATTGATGAGTTTCTTTTTTATTAATTCAACTT
>DMHA01000216.1:0-3567 GCA_003449615.1 Flavobacterium sp. | reverse complement strand
TAATTCAACTTCTAAAGTTAAATTGAGATTATTTACAAAAAAATCTCTCATTTTAGTAATCCCGATAGCTATCGGGACGAATAATATGTATATTAACTTTAATAGCTTGTTCACTATTTAAAATGCTTGACAACATTGCAACCCCTTGTTCTGTAAAAACATAAGGTAATTTTCTGGTTCCTCCCCAACTTGAAGTCGCAAAATGCGACTTCAAGTTTTCGTATTCATTTATATTCAATTGGAACATAAAATGTTCAGGAAATTTTGATGGATTTATATTTCAATAATTTCCCTCTGAAAATAAAAAAACATCAAAACCCAAAACAAGCCATTATTTCTCCTCTCAAAAGTACAACCCCAGTAATCATAATATTTACAATTGATAATGGAATTAATATTCTCCAACCCAAATGCATCAATTGATCATATCTAAATCTTGGAATTGTCCAGCGAACCCACATAAAAAAGAAGATAAATCCACATAATTTTACAAACAAAGCCCCGATTCCTATCACATTGGCAATATTCACACCCCAATTTTCAACTGCCCAACTCATTCCTGGATAATTGTAACCACCAAAGAATAAAACAGCTAAAATGGTTGATGACACAAACATATTAGCATATTCTGCAAATAAATAAAAACCCATTTTCATTGAGGAATATTCGGTATGATAACCACCGATTAATTCGGTTTCACATTCTGCTAAGTCAAAAGGAGTTCTGTTGGTTTCGGCAAAAGCACAAATTAAGAATATCAAAAAGGAAAGAGGTTGGTAAAAAACATTCCAGCTCATTCCAGATTGTTGTAGCGAAATTTCTTTCAAGCTCAGTGTTCCTGTCATCATTAGCAAAGCCACTATCGACAATCCCATAGCTACTTCATAAGAAACCATTTGCGAGGAAGCACGAATGGCGCCAATCAATGAAAATTTATTGTTGGAAGCCCAACCGCCAATCATAATGCCGTAAACTCCAATGGATACAATCCCAAAAACATATAAAATACCAACATTAATATCAGTAGCTTGTAGCAAAATATCTCTTCCAAAAAGATGAAATCGATCGCCCCAAGGAATTACTGCACTGGTCATCAATGCGGTTGCCATGGCAATTCCGGGGCCAACTTTAAATAAAAATTTATTTGGAGTATTAGGTTCAAATTCTTCTTTGGCAAACAATTTCAAACCATCGGCAAGCGGCTGGAATAATCCTCCCCAACCTGCACGATTAGGGCCCACTCGGTCTTGCAGAAAAGCGGCAACTTTTCTTTCGGCCCAAGTAGAATACATCGCCATAAGCATTGTTATGGCAAAAACAACTAGAATTACAACGCTTTTTTCTATAATAAATGCACTATCCATTTTGTTTAGAATTTAATGGGTTACCGTCTATTTTTTCGTTGTAATCAATTTCGGCCATACTTATTTTTTTTCGGTCTTCTAATCTACCTTGAAGAATCGTTTCCTCGGTATTGATAAGTACTTTTTCTAATTTTTGGGTATAATTATTTTGATTGATAACAGAGTCTTTTTCAAATTTTCTGGGCCCTTCAATTACCCAATCTGTAACTTCTTTATGGTCGAAACGGCAACTGTTACAAATGAATTCATCCACTTCATGATATTCATCTTTTCTGCCTGTAACTCTTTGGATTTCTCCACCAAACATCCAAACGGTTACTTTTCCAGAACAAGTTGGACAATCTCTATGTGCATCGTAAGGCTTGTTGAACCAAACTCTCGATTTGAACCTAAAAGTTTTGTCCGTCAAAGCTCCAACAGGACACACATCGATCATATTTCCAGAAAATTCGTTGTCGATGGCTTTGGAAATGCAAGTCGAAATATTAGAATGATCTCCACGATCCATCACACCATGAACTCTGTCGTCGGTCAATTGATCGGCAACCATCACGCAACGATAGCAAAGAATGCAACGGTTCATGTGTAATTGAATATTTGGGCCAATGTCTTCGGGCTCGAAAGTTCGTTTTTCTTCTATAAATCGGCTTTCGGATTTTCCGTGTTCGAAACTTAGGTTTTGCAAATCACATTCCCCGGCTTGGTCACAAACGGGACAATCCAAAGGATGGTTTATCAACAAAAATTCTGTTACCGATTTTCTTGCTTCCTGCACTCTTGCCGATGACTTGCTGTTTACTTCCATTCCGTCCTGACAACCCGTTACACACGAAGCCATTAATTTTGGCATTGGTCTTGGGTCGGCTTCACTTCCTTTGGCTACTTCTACCAAACAACAACGGCATTTTCCACCGCTTCCTTTTAGTTTTGAATAATAGCACATGGCTGGTGGCACTACTTCTCCTCCAATCATTCTGGCGGCTTGCAGGATGGTGGTTCCTGGCTCTACTTCAATTGCTTGACCGTCTATGGTTACTTTCATTTTTTATTTTGTTTAAAAGTTAAAAGTTTAAAAGTTTAAGTGGTCTTCACTTCTACTTCCAACTTCCAACTTCTGACTTTTAAATTATTCTCTTTCTTTAATTATTTCTTCTATTTGAAAATCTAATTCAGGGATGCTTTCAGTACATATTTTCCAAACTAATGGATAATCTACACCAGTATAATCATGAATTAGTTTATCTCTCAATCCTGCCATTTCTTTCCAAGGAATAGCGTTATATTTTGCTCTAAAATCAAAATTGACTCTTTTTGTTGCTTCGCCAATTACTTCTAAACTCCTAATTATAGCTTTTCGTAAAATTATATTATTGCTAAAATCGTCTTCTGTTATAGAATTTGTCTGTTCTATAATGAATGAAGTTTCTTCTTTAATATGACGTAAATATTCTATTTCAGATTTTAACATATTCTACTGCTAATTAATTTACTAATTTTTTTCAATTATACGCATAAATGATATCATCTTCTTTCATATAAAAACAAGATGGAGAATAATCGTCCCAACAGCATTGATATTCTATTCCGTTTCCATAATTTGATGGATTTACTGTATTAGGTTTCCCTCTTTGATAGACTAACATTTCATACTTCATTCCAATCCATATTTCTCTATTAGCAATTTTTTTACAATCTTCTTCTGTCCAATTTGGATGTTTTTTTTGTATTCTTCCCGCTTTGCTGCTAAACCACTTTTTTTCAGCAATAATATTTTCTCTTTTGATTTTTTCGTACTCTATTTCATTTAGACTATCTGTAATTGCAGCTGATTTTAATTTTAATTCGTGACTAAATTTCTTCAGTTTATTTGCAAACTCTAATCCAAGTTCAGCACTATCCTTTCTAATATTTGAATACATAAATTTTAAACTATCAATATTTATTTTACTATCGGTCAAATCATCAATTGCAACATTAAATATTTCATTAGATTTATTATTAATTAAGCGAATTTTCCCTGACCTGTCTGATTGACAAGAATATATCAAAATGAAAAAAGAAAAAATATAAATCGTTTTAATGCCAGTTTTTTTAATGTTTTTCATAAAATTATTTTTTGTTTTTAGATTACTTCTAAACTCCTAATTATAGCTTTTCGTAAAATTATATTATTGCTAAAATCGTCTTCTGTTATAGAATTTGT
>DMHA01000159.1 GCA_003449615.1 Flavobacterium sp. | reverse complement strand
GAAAATAAGGTTTTATGGGTAATCGGATCTATTGCTTCGATAATGACCGCTTTTTATATGTTCAGATTGATTTACCTTACCTTTTTCAATTCATTCAGAGGAACTGAGGAACAAAAACACCATCTGCACGAAAGTCCAAGTTTGATTACTTTGCCATTAATTATTTTGGCGATTTTATCCTTCTTTGGTGGAATCATCAGTTTGCCGGGGCACAGCTGGTTGAATGACTATTTATCTCCATTATTTTCAAAAACTACGCACGAAGCCCACACTCTGGGAACTACCGAATATGCCTTGATGGCAATTGCTACTGTTGGTGCCCTTATCGGAATTGGCATTGCCTACAAAAAATATTTGAAAGACAACTCGATTCCTAGCGAAGATGTCGAAATAGAAGGTGTTGCCAAAGTTTTATACAACAAATATTATGTTGATGAAGCTTATAATTTCCTTTTTGTAAAACCAACAAACTTTTTATCCAATTTCTTTAGAGATACTATAGAAACCTCCTTATCGTCAATGGTTTTTGGATTGGGTAAAGCAACCAATAGTCTGGCGTTACAAGGAAAAAAAGTACACAACGGAAGTATTGGTTTGTATCTTTTTGCTTTTGTCATTGGCGTGATTGCCATATTAACTTATTTATTTTTACAATAATTTTCTACCTGATGGATGTAACTACACTATTATTAATTCTTTTGGTTGGCACATTGGCTACTTATTTTTCGGGTGATAAATGGGCGCCGAAAGTGGCTTTGCTAGTTGGTTTAACCGCTTTTGCTGGAGCCATTTGTTTGTTGAGCCAATACAATTTAGGAAACGAAATCAACTACACCAAACTTTGGATAACCAACCCAAAAATTCATTTGGCTTTTCAAGCAGACGGATTAGCCTTGGCAATGCTTTTGCTAACAACCGCTTTGACGCCAATTATCATTTATTCGTCTTTTGGGAATGCCTATAAAAACGCCAAAACATTCTACTCCTTAATTTTGTTTATGAGCTTTGCGATGTCGGGAACTTTCCTAGCTTCTGACGGACTTTTATATTACATTTTCTGGGAATTAGCTTTGATTCCAATTTATTTTATCGCTTTGATTTGGGGCAATGGCGATGCAGAAGAACGCAAAAAAGCAGTGGTAAAATTCTTTATTTACACTCTTGCAGGTTCGTTGTTTATGCTGGTTGCCTTTGTTTATTTGTACAAAAATGCTGAAAGTTTTTTAATCAGCGATTTAACTCAACTTAAATTATCTTCAACAGAACAATTTTGGATATTCTTGGCTTTCTTCTTGGCTTATGCCATCAAAATTCCATTGATACCTTTTCATACTTGGCAAGCAAAAGTCTATCAAAAAGCACCAACCGTTGGAACGATGTTGCTTTCGGGAATTATGCTAAAAATGGGGTTGTACAGCGTTATTCGTTGGCAATTGCCCATCGCACCATTGGCAGCAAAAGAATATATGGGTGTGTTTATTGGATTAGGACTTGTAGGCGTAATCTATGGTTCTATTGTGGCTTTGCGCCAAAAAGATTTGAAAAAATTATTGGCTTATTCTTCTTTGGCACACGTAGGGTTGATTGCTGCTGGAGCTTACACTCTAACTCTTGACGGTTTGCGAGGTGCGGTTTTGCAAATGATTGCTCACGGTTTTGTGGTAGTAGGATTGTTTCTTGTAGCCGAAATCATTTTCAGAAGATATGAAACCCGAAAAATTGCCGAAATGGGTGGTATTCGAGCCCAATCTCCAAGATTTACTTCTATGTTTATGCTATTGGTTTTGGCATCCGTTGCTTTGCCATCTACCTTTAATTTTGTGGGAGAATTTACCGTTTTGTATAGCATTGCTCAAATAAACATTTGGTTTGCTTTCTTGGGTGGAACAACCATAATCTTAGGAGCTTATTATATGCTAAAAATGTTTCAACACGTGATGTTGGGCGAAACGAATACCAAAATATTTGCTGATGTCACTTTCAATGAAGGTTTGTCTTTAGTAATTATCATTGCTGTTTTGTTCTTTTTTGGGTTGTATCCGAAACCCATTATGGATTTGATAACGCCGAGTTTAGAAAATATTTTAATTTTGATTAATAGATAGTTAGGATTAGAATAAACCCAAAAATGCAAATTCAAAGTTTGTTTGTACTTTTGAAAACAGTGATTAATTAGAAATTATTGTGTCAGTTGCAATATAAAAATAGAGAAAATGGAAGTAATAACAATTATACAAGAAATACAGCAATTATCTTTACGGAAAAGGTTTTTGATAATTGAAGAGACTTTGAAGTCCATCAAAAAAGAAGAATTAAAGAATGAACACAAGGTCATATTTGATGATTCAGATGATGTAAATGCTGTGCATTCAATGCTTTCAATAAATGAAAAATCATTGGCTAAAGATTGGTTATCAGAAGAGGATAATCGTTGGGATAAAATTTTATAAATTAAATGTACAAACAAGGAGATATTGTAGTAGTAAAATTTCCATTTACAGATGGTTCTGAATTTAAGAAACGACCTGCTTTGGTTATTTCTAATGATTTAGTAAACAAAACAGGCGATTTGCTAATCGTTCAAATTACATCAAAAAAACACGAAGATAAACTCTCTGTAACAATAAATGATAACGATTGTTTACTCAATCTTCCTTTAAGAAGTTACATAAGAGTTCATAAAATATTTACCGTAAATCAAAACCTTATATTATCAAAAATTACTGTTTTAAATTCCAAACCTTTTGGTAATATTTCTAAAAAAATTACTGAATTACTTGAAGTTATGCCTGTTAAATAAATTAATATTGGTTATGTATAGCTTTTTTCCTATAGTACTAAACCATAAAAGATTAGTTGTTTCTTGAATTTAACCCAAAAAAAATAAACGTTTTCCATCTATTATGAATATAGAAACATACCGAATACATTTAAAAGAACTATTACAAGGTCACAAGTATAAACCTTATGAAAGACAAGCTGAAG
>DMHA01000043.1 GCA_003449615.1 Flavobacterium sp. | reverse complement strand
ATATCGTATATCAAAAATCGTATATCGACTAATACCTGTAATACTCTGGTTTAAAAGGGCCTTCAACCTTCACGCCAATATAATCTGCTTGATCTTTACGCAAAGTTTCTAATTCTACACCAAGTTTTGCCAAGTGTAGCATAGCCACTTTTTCGTCCAAATGTTTGGGTAACATATATACGTCATTGTTGTATGCCGCGCTGTTTTTCCACAATTCGATTTGAGCTAAAGTTTGGTTGGTAAATGAGTTACTCATTACAAAACTTGGGTGACCTGTAGCACAACCAAGGTTTACCAAACGACCTTCCGCCAAAATGATGATATCTTTTCCAGCGATAGTATATTTGTCCACTTGTGGTTTGATTTCGATTTTAGAGGCACCGTGGTTTTTGTTCAGCCAAGCCATATCAATTTCATTATCAAAATGTCCAATGTTGCAAACGATGGTTTTGTCTTTCATTTGCTCGAAATGTGAACCCAAAACGATATCTTTATTCCCAGTTGTAGTTATGATGATATCAGCAGTTGCAATAACCGAGTTTAATTTTTTCACTTCAAAACCATCCATAGCCGCTTGCAAAGCACAAATTGGGTCAATTTCGGTAACGGTTACAATAGAACCAGCACCTCTAAAAGAAGCCGCAGTGCCTTTTCCAACATCACCATAACCACAAACGATTACTCTTTTTCCAGCCAACATAATATCGGTAGCACGACGAACGGCATCAACTGCCGATTCTTTACAGCCATATTTGTTGTCAAATTTAGATTTGGTAACCGAGTCATTTACGTTGATTGCCGGCATTGGCAAAGTTCCTGCTTTTACTCTTTCGTATAATCTATGAACACCTGTTGTAGTTTCTTCGCTCAAACCTTTAATTCCAGCAACCAATTCTGGAAAACGGTCAATTACCATATTGGTCAAATCGCCACCGTCATCAAGAATCATATTCAATGGTTTTCTGTCTTCGCCAAAGAACAAAGTTTGCTCGATGCACCAGTCAAAAGACTCTTCATCAAGACCTTTCCAAGCATAAACCTGAATTCCAGCAGCAGCAATCGCAGCGGCAGCCTGATCTTGAGTAGAGAAAATGTTGCAAGAAGACCAAGTTACTTCTGCACCAAGAGCGATTAAAGTTTCAATCAAAACCGCAGTTTGAATGGTCATGTGCAAACATCCTGCAATACGAGCACCTTTCAGCGGTTGTTCGTCTTTGTATTCTGCACGAAGTGCCATTAAACCTGGCATTTCAGCTTCCGCCAATTCAATTTCTTTTCTTCCCCAAGCCGCTAGAGAAATGTCTTTTACTTTGAAAGCCACGAATGGCATAGTTGCTGTACTCATTTATTGTATATTTGTAATTATAAAATTTTTGGCAAATTTACATAATAACTTATTATTTAAAAAGCATTCAACAATATTTATGATTTGTTTACTCTAAAACTATTCAGAAATCAAATAAAATAGTAAATGCCACTTTATCAAAATATTACTATCGACAGCAAATCACAAATTTTGGTTTGGGAAATCACCGAGTCCTTCGATCTATTATTTGAAGAGGTGCATTTGACTGAAAAAAGTTTGTTAAGATTAAACGGAATGAAGTCGATATTACACCAACGGGCTTTTCTTAGTGTTCGAAAATTGCTTCAAGAAGTTGGATATTCTGATTTCGATTTGTTTTACGATGAAAGGGGCAAACCACATCTAACCGATAAAAAATACATTTCGATTTCACATTCGCATCAATTTTCTACTATAATTATTAGCAATCAGAAAGTTGGAATCGATATTGAAATGATAAGAGACAAAATAATTCGAATTGCCCATAAATTTGTCAATGAAAATGAACTGAACCGTTTGCAAAAATTTGACAATCACGACTACATCAAAAAACTAACAGTGAAATGGGGTGCCAAAGAAGCTATTTTTAAAATTCAAAACGAAAAAGAGATTAGTTTCAAAGACCATATTCAAGTTTTTCCATTTGAGATGAAAGATAAAAAAACGACTGCAATTCTTAAGATTGAAAATACAAAACAACTTTTTTCTATCTTTTTTGAAGAAATAAAAGAGTATGTTTTGGTTTATGCACAACAGATTTGAGTTTTATTATAGTAAGTAATTCAATGTTATTAAGTCTAAAAAAATTTAATTTATAAAGTCTATCGAATTAATAGGATTTAAAAAATATATTTTTACTTTTGTAAAAATTTTTTTGATATGGATTTCCAAATTGGATTGGTCATTGCAGGTTTGACAGTGGGATTTATTGTAGGATTGACTGGAGTAGGAGGCGGTTCTTTGATGACACCTATTTTGCTTTATTTCAATATTCCGCCATCAACAGCCGTTGGGACAGATTTATTGTATGCTGCTTTTACCAAGACTGGTGGTGTTTTTGTTCATAATAAAAAAAAGAATATCAATTGGGCAATTACGGGCTGGCTTTCGTTAGGCAGTATTCCAGCGGCACTATTGACTTTATGGATTCTTCATGGTATTAAAACCGATATTTCAGTGCTGAATGCCATCATAAAACACAGTTTGGGGTGGGCATTACTTTTTACTTCTATAGCCATTTTGTTCAAAAAGAAACTATTAATGTTTTCGCAAAAACATGCTGGCGACAAGTTTCATACTGAAAGCAAAACACAAAATTTATTGACTGTGGCTATTGGTGTAATGTTGGGTGCTATGGTAACCCTTACATCAATTGGGGCGGGTGCTTTAGGTACGGTTACTTTGTTTTTTTTGTATCCTCTTTTGCCAACACCTAGACTTGTTGGTACCGAAATTGCTCATGCAGTTCCTTTGACTCTTGTAGCTGGATTAGGTCACGCCTCGATGGGAAATTTAGATTTAGGATTATTAGGACAATTGCTGATGGGTTCGCTTCCTGGCATTTATATTGGAAGTATGTTGAGTGGTAAAGTACCCGATTTGTTCCTTAGAAATGCCATAGCGATAATGTTGTTTTTTGTGGGATATAAATTGGTTTTTTAATCCTCCCCCCAACCCCCTCCGAAGGAGTGGGAGCCGAAATTGGAATAATATTTTGTGTCTATTTGATAAAAATTTTTAAAAAGCAATATCGGCAAGAGAATTGTTTTCCAATATCATTAAGGTATTATCTCGGACTTCCATCATCAGTTTGCGAACAGCACAAATAGATTCATTGTTACAATCGTCGCATTTTTCGTAGAAATTGTGGCTAGCACAAGGCAATAGTGCAATTGGACCTTCGAGAATGCGATAGACTTTGGCCATATTAATGTCTTTGGGTTCTTTGATCAAATAGTAACCGCCGCCTTTTCCTTTTTTGGCACCCAAAAAACCAGAATGTCGCAGGAGCAACAAAATACTTTCTAAAAATTTTAGCGAAATGTGTTCTGCTTTGGCAATTTCGGCAATTTGAACAGGAGTATTGTCTTGTTGACGGGCCAAAAAAGTGAGGGCTTTGATTCCGTATTTTGTTTTCTTTGAGAGCATTTTTTTTAATTTACGATATTGAATATACAATATTTGCTATGAAATCCAAGTTTCTTCGATTGCATCGATTAGCCATTTGTTATTCACTTTTTTGATAAAAATAGTAAAGTTGAAGTTCTTCATACAAATCTAAAATATAGACCGAATTTACAACATTTTGAAATAAAAAACCTAATTTTTCAGTTTAGCGTTTTGCAAATAAAAAGGCTGTCTTTTTGAGACAGCCTTTTTATAATAATTAGTTTGATTTTTACAACGATCTTGGGAATAATATTCTGTAATCTCCTAGATTAACGCCGTTAAGATTCGAACCATACTTAGCATTTATAGCCTCAATAAATTTATTGGCAATTAAGGCGTAACCTCTTGGCGAGGGATGAAATCCGTCAAGCGAAAAAGCACCACCTGACACAAAAGTAGTATTTAAAGTGAAGTTATTGGCTGTAACTCCTGTTGTTGATAATTGAGTCATTAATGACATTAAATCAACAAAAGCCAAATTGTTTGCATTTGCCGCTGTTTGAATAGTTATGTTATAAGCATCTGTTGCTGTTCTAATTTCTGATATTTCATCTTTAGAAAGCACCCATTTATCTGCCAAAGGAACAGAAACCCCATTTACTTTAGTTGGATCACCACCAACAGTGGTTCCAATAAATGAACTAGCTGGTAAAACAATTAAATCTTCGGCAGTAGCTTGACGAATAGATGGTATTCCTAAACCACTTAAATTAGTTAGATAACTATCTTCAATAACCACTTTATTTCCGGCTCCAGCGGTGAAAGCAATAGTTCTTTTGGCAACTTCATCAGCTGTAATTAAATTGTTTGCAAAAGCAATTTGCAGTCCTCCGTTATATTTGCCATAACCCGTTGTATTATTCATCAATTGGGTAATGGTTGCTGCATCTAAGGGAACTGGATTATAGGGTACTGTTCTAAAATGAGGTAAAGCATCAACATAAGGTAAATTGCCTACAACTCCTTTGCGACCTCCAGCTACCATTTGAGTAACTATGCCGTTATAGGCTCCATTAAATGTTGCCGTTGGTGTTATTGGGTTTGTCTCATCGCCACCAGAAAGGGCATATCCTAACACATCATTACCGCCTATCCATAACGAAAAAAAAGTTGGGTTTTGACTTAAAGCGTCTGCCAAAACAGTTGTTGTAGTACTAGATGAGAAACGAGAAAAATAGGGACTTGCTGTACCTGAAGCGACTCCAGCTGTGTTGCCATAACCGGGTGCTAATAAATGAAAGCTTTTTGCACCAGGAACTCCCATATTGTTAAAAAACCCTGAAAGATGATTTGTGATTTCAGTAGTTGGAGAGCCTGTCACTGAAACAGGTGCTGCACCGTTAAAGTATAACCTAACCCCTTGAATTGGATTTCCACCTAAAAGCAGTCCACCAATGTTATCAGCCATTAAAGGGGTTTTAAATTCTCCGCCTCCAACAAGTGCAAATTGCTGGGCTAGAACATTAGTAAATGCACCTTTTTGACCTTCTATAAAAAGAGCTCCGTCAGAAAATCCCGCAGAATAGGAGTCGCCTAAAGCTACATAGTTTGAAAAATCGGCAGTTCCTGCAG
Source organism: Flavobacterium sp. (assembly GCA_003449615.1). Lineage (GTDB taxonomy): Bacteria > Bacteroidota > Bacteroidia > Flavobacteriales > Flavobacteriaceae > Flavobacterium. Next base: position 3,065 of record DMHA01000043.1, on the reverse strand, counting down.
TAAGTGGTAATCCGTCTGATGAATCATAAGTAATAGTCGTTACATCATCGTTACAAGCTATAAAGGTTAACGAAACCAATAATAGCAATTTTATATTTTTTATCATGATATTTTAAATTTAATTGTTGGTTTAATTAAGGAGTAATTGTCCAAGAAACAAAATATTGTTGACCAATAAGTCCTGCTCCTAGTACTTGTCCGTATTCTTTTCCGCCTATGTTTGTAGCTCCAATTTTTAAAATAGATTTCAAAGCAGTAAAATTATAATTGGCTTGTGCATCGATTACAGTTGCTTCAGAAATCATACCGTCGGCAAAAGATGATTCCCATTCATATTCAGAATTCCATCTTCCACTAACTGAAAACCCAAAGTTTTTAAACAAGTTATCATTGGAAACTGCAACTTTTACTCTATGTTTAGGTGTATTGAAACTGGCTTCGAAGTCAGGATCTTTTGCTTGATCAAAATCAAATTCAGAAAAATTATAGTTTCCGCTTAATTCGAAGTCTTTGTATATTTTTTTAGACAATCCTAAACCAAATCCTAATGACTTTACAACAAGACTCGTGTTAGTATATACTTGAAAAGTTCTGATGTCTCTGTTTGCTAGAGCTGCAGCAGCAGAAGTAGGCGAAATATCGGTTGGGTTTGTTTCTGCAGTACCATAAAGAGGATTTACTACATTAAACCCTCCTATAAAATCATTATAGGTATTATAATATCCATTAATGTCTAATGCAAATCCTTTTATATCTCCTCTATATCCAAGGTCAAATGCTTTTACTTGTTCAGGTTGTACTAATGGAGCATTGGCTTTCACCAATAAATCAGCAGCAGTATTTAATCCTGAAGGAGGACCTGATCTGTAAGCAGCGTCAAATGCTAAATAAGACGACTCTGTAAATGAGTTATAATATGCTCCTTCTCCATTTATTGTTTTTGATGGTGCAATTCCTGCAGCAATTCCAGCGGGTGAAATAGCTAATGTTTCGGAAAACCGAGTTAGGTTATCTGGAGCAGAACCTATTAAAACTCTTGACCCTATGTCAAAACCAATATATTGATCTTGAGTTGATGGGTTGCGGAAACCTGTTTGAAATGACCCTCTTAAAGTATGTTTTTTTTGCTCGTCTAAAGCGTATACTATTGACAATCTCGGCGAAAAATTCCCTTCAAAGTTTTTAGCCTTATCATATCTTATAGAGCCTGTTAATTTTAATTTATCATTCATTAACTTTTTCTGAGCTTGGGTATAAATTCCATATTCATTATATTGAATTGTACTTATTTCATCGGTATAAATTCTCCCAAATGAATTCAGATCATACAATCTATAAGATCCTCCAACTTGAATTTCAACAGGTTTAATTATATCTCTAAAATTATAATTGGCATCACTATGATAAATATGTGAATTATCAACTAATTTAGACCCTGTTAATACGTCCGGATTCGCTATTACTTTGTTGAAAGCTGCTTTAAAAGCTGCTGTTCCTGGAATTAATCTTCCTGTATCAGCAACACTTCTTGCGTAAGCATGAGCTTCTGAAGGGAGAGTACCAACACCTGGAACCGCTCCAACAGATGCTGCTCCATAAGCAGCCCCATAATCCCCAAACCATTGTGCGTCTGATTTCCAAATTCTATTGATGTTTAAAGCGGTAAATGTCATATCATAAGACTGACCACCATCCTCGGTAGTGGTATATCCTCTGATGAAGAAGTTTTTGCCTTTGAACTCCAATTTGTGCTGTTGCATAAAAAAATTATTCAAATTATAACGGCTTGCACCTTGATAAACTGAGTTTCCAAAACCAAATTTAGATTGCCAAATAATTTCAATTTCTTTCAAGTTTTCTGTATTTGCCCATGGTTTAAAATGCAATGAAAAATCAATTTTTGAGTTTTTGACTACACTTTCTGTAAGATCAGTTTCATTATATCCTGTTCTAGTTATATCAATATTTGGCAAAATATTGTATCCAGTAGAGCCATAAGGATTTCTGTTTTTTAGATTTAAAACAGCCTCGTCTCCATATACATTTATACCATTATAGCTAGGGTCGTTTCTATCTCTACCTGAAACCTCAATATCATCATAATTTGTTGCATACCAGTCGGTTCCATTCAAAATTGAAATGTTAGCTTTTGCTGCAAAGTGTGGTGTGAAGGCTTTCGCCATTCTTATTCCATAATCATAAAATTCGTTTGTTCCTGCTGCTTTTTGACTTGTATTACCATACTTGGCATAGGCTGTAATGCCTTGATTTGTGAAAGGACTTTGACTTGTCATGAATAAGATACCATTGAATGCATTGGCCCCATATAAAGCAGAAGATGCTCCAGGTAATAACTCAACGCTTTGAACATCAATTTCTGAAACCCCAATAAGATTTCCTAAAACAAAGTTTAGTAGTGGGGAGGAGTTATCCATTCCGTCAACTAATTGCATAAAACGAGTGTTAGCTACAGTTGCAAAACCACGAGTGTTTATGGATTTAAATGACAAACTACTAGTATTCATTTGCACTTCTTTCAGGTTTTCTAATCCGTCATAAAAAGAGGGTGCTGCTGTTTTTTTGATTTCCTTAATACCCATTCTTTCTATAGTAACTGGTGATTCCCTAACTCGTTCTGGAGTTCTTGAAGCCGAAACTACTACTTCGTCCAAGTTGGTTTGAGAGTAAGTAAGTTTAATGATTACATTTTGATTGTTGGAAGTAACACTAACTTTTTTGGTTTCGTGTCCCAAGCTAGTTACTTCTAGGGTAAATGGGGGGTTTAATTTTGATGTTAAAGTAAATTTTCCATCAACATCTGTGACCGTTCCTGCTTTTTCTCCAACGACTTTTATGTTGGCACCAGGAATGGGTTGGTTGTTACTTTCCGTAACAGAACCTGTAATTGTATTTTGGGCAAAAGAAATGCCACAAAAAAACAACGACAAAACAAGTAAATAGCTTCTCATTTGATTGAATTTTGTTGGTTAATGCGACCAAAGTACAAATAATTTTGATATTAATAAAAAAACACTACAAATTTTTAATAATATATAATTTCATAA
>DMHA01000270.1 GCA_003449615.1 Flavobacterium sp. | reverse complement strand
TATCCAAAATTGGAAGAAAAAGAGGAGTTTTACAAAAACAAGATTGGATTTTCAGTTTTAGCTTCGGCAGTTTTAATGAATATTCTAAAAAAACAACGTGATGCTGTTGGTTTAAGTGTGTTTTCGGATTCGTATGAGTATTATTCACCCGAAAAAGGAAGTGATCGTCACCACCGAATGATTTTGAACGCTCTCGAAAATCTTTTAGAGAAACCGAAAGCTCAAAAAACAACCGACACCATAAAATTTTTGCATCAAATAGCCGAGAAAATTCACCGTCGTTCGATGATTATTCTTTTTACAGATATGTTTCAATCGGGTAACGAAGAAACGCTTTTTACAGCTTTGCAGCATTTGAAACACAACAAGCACAAAGTGGTTTTGTTTCACGTAATTGACACCAAAACTGAATTGAATTTTGATTTTGATAACGCACCTAGAAAATTTATTGACCTAGAAACCGGCGATGAGGTAACTATTTTTGCCGACAATGTGAAGGATGAATATGAAAAAGGAGTGAATAGTTATTTCAAAAAACTCGCTTTGACTTGTGCTCAAAATAAAATTAAGTACATTCCTGTTGGTGTTTCCGATAGTTTTGATAAAATACTCACTACATATTTAGTTGAAAAACAAAACTTTGGATAATAAGTTAAAAATCACACAATGTTTTTTGAATAAACTCTTGTAAAAACAAAAATCTATAGTATATTTGCAACCGCTAACAAATTCAAAACACTTTTCAAGCAAAAGTATAGAGAATGAGGTAAGCAATGGTTTGGTAGTTCAGTTGGTTAGAATACATGCCTGTCACGCATGGGGTCGCGGGTTCGAGTCCCGTCCAGACCGCTAATATTGGGATAAAGGTTTTCAGAAATGAAAGCCTTTTCTGTCCTAAAAAAGCATCTAAAGTAGTTGTGTTGTTTCGCTACGACTTTGTAACTCGTAGCACGGTTTAGTAGTTAGACCAATGAAAAGCTTTCCATTTATTCTGAATTTATTTCAGAATCTAAGGATAGCTTTTTTGATTTTTTGTTGTTTGTAATTTCAAAAGAATCCTGATTTATTCTCCCAAACTATCCATAGGAACAATCCAAAATACACCATACAAATCACAAACTTCATAAAACTGCCAGCCAGAAAACCTAGAAATGAACCCGTTGCAGCCTTAAAAGCTCGACCGTGATTTTTGTAATCATAAATGAGTTCGCCGATAAAAGCACCAACAAATGGCCCAATAATAAACCCTAAAGGAATGGGTGTAAAAATCCCTACAATTAAGCCAATATTGGTTCCCCAAATGCCATAAGAACTTCCTCCAAATTTTTTGGTTCCCTTAGACGGAATGACATAATCTAAGATTGAAATCACTATTGTAATCAAGAGCGTAATGCCAAGAATCCAATAATTTACAACAACAGCATTTGTAAAATAAAGCAACACCAAGCCCAACCAACTGATGCTTGGGCCAGGCAAAACAGGCAAAAAACTTCCAAAAACCCCAATAATCATAAACCCAAAACCAAAAATTAGAAGTAATAAATCCATAAAATAAATTTTTAGTATTTTTGAAAATTAAAGCAGTACTTTTAAACGAAATTAAAAAATCATTTGTTTCTTTCACAATATGAGGAAAATAATTCTAATATTACTTTTTTTGACATTACTTTTCAATTCCTGTCAGTATTTCGAAAAGCAAGTGCCTTCGGAAAAGGAATTGTTGCAAAAGGAACTCAATGCCATCAATTGGAAAAAAGTTGATGAGTTTCCGTCGGTTGTCAATTGTGATACAATAGAAAATAAAGTGCAACGACAACAATGTTTTTTTGAGGTAATGACCCAGCTTATTCAGGAAAAATTAAGTATTGACACACTATCAATTCTTTACCCAGAACTAGACACAATCGAAGTTAAAGTAACTGTTTTTCCAAATGCTACGATTCAATTCGAACCCCAATTTCCCAAGGACACTGTTGCTTACAACAAAACAAAAATCGATAGTATTCTCAAAGTGCGATTGGTCGATTTCCCGAAAGTAATTCCGGCCATCAAACGGGGAATTCCAGTAAAAACCCAATTTATTTTGCCTGTTATTCTAAAAGTGGAATAGTGGTATTTAAGTTTTTTTAATTTCAAAAACGTATTGAATTAAAGTTAATGGTTTTGTAAAGCCCAATTTCAGCAATTAAGAATCTTTTTGTTTTCTCTTTTTGGAGCCAATTGGACTATTTATCTTCTAAAAAATAGTTTAGTCATTCTTTTTGCCCACAAAAAAACCTCTCCAACTTGGAAAGGTTTTAAAATAATTTAAAGATTTTATTTAATTTATTTAAAAATGAATAAATCTTTATCTCGTAGCGAGACCGAGATTTGAACTCGGGACCTCAGGGTTATGAATCCTGCGCTCTAACCAACTGAGCTATCTCGCCTTTTTTAAGTGTAAGCCCTGTTTGAATGCGGGTGCAAATATAAAAATTAAAACAGAGGTTACAAGCGTATATTAAATAAAAAAAATTATTTTTGAAAAAGTTTTTTTTTTGGCTTTATATTCTATAAATTTCCAAAAAATTAAATCTCTCTAATGGATTCAAAAATACGATACGAAATAGAATTTCCAATAAATTCATCGCCTCAATTGCTGTACCAATATATTTCTACTCCATCTGGTTTGTCTGAATGGTTTGCTGATGATGTCAATTCTCGTGGAGAATTTTTTACATTTATTTGGGATGATTCTGAAGAAAAAGCTAGGCTTTGTTCCAAAAAAACAGGAGAAAAAGTAAAATTCAAATGGGTTGACAGCAATGATAAAGACACTGAACTCTATTTTGAACTACAAATTTTAGTAGATGAAATTACTAAAGACGTTTCTTTGACCGTTATTGATTTTGCTGACAAAGACGAAGTAAATGAAGCTAAACTTTTGTGGGAAAATCAAATATCCGATTTGAAACACGTAATTGGCTCTATATAATGAGAGTGTGTATTAAAGTTTTCATTTGTCCCGATTTTTCGGGACATTTTTTTGTGTTTTATGATAAATTATAATGGTGCTATTGTCTCTGATGACACAAATTTGCTGACTCAAAATCGGGCTTTTCTTTTTGGAGATGCCGTTTTTGAAACCCTTAAAATTGTAAATTCTAAAATTCTTTTTCTAGAAGATCATTATTTTAGGCTAATGGCTTCGATGCGGATTGTTCGAATGGAAATTCCTATGAATTTTACAATGGAATTTTTGGAAGAACAAATTCTTACTTTGGCTAAAGCCAACAAAACTGAAAATGCTGCTCGAGCGAGAATTACTGTTTATCGAAATGATGGAGGGTATTATTTGCCAAAAACCAATACAGTTTCTTTTTTGATAACAGTTGAAAGCTTAGAAAACAAATTGAATTCAATCATTCAAAAAGAATATATTGTAGATTTATACACTGATTTTTATGTAGCAAAACAGTTGCTATCTTCTATAAAAACCACCAACAAATTACTCAATATTACGGCAAGTATTTATGCCTCTGAAAACGGTTTGGATAATTGTTTACTCTTAAACGACAGTAAAAATGTTATTGAAGCTTTGCAGGGTAATTTATTTATGCTCAAAGGAAATGTGCTTGTCACACCACCAATTTCAGAAGGATGTTTGAATGGAATTATGAGAAAGCAAATAATAAGTTTGGCAAAAACTATAGAAAATATGGAAGTAGTTGAAGAAGCAATTTCTCCATTCGACCTTCAAAAAGCCGATGAACTTTTTATAACCAATGTGATTAAAGGCATTCAACCCATTACCCGTTACCGTAAAAAAGAATTTTCAATCCATTTTTCTGAACTAATGATAAAAAAAATGAATGATTTTATAAATCAGGATTAGTTTAATCTGGGGTTTTCGGGTGCATTAATCCATATTAGATATTCGCCGCCCAACTCCATAATTTGTTTTTTCCAAAAGTGGGAGGCCGATTCTCCAATTATTTTATGCTCGTAGTTGTTTTGAGTAATAATCCAAGAATTTTCGGTCATTTCTGTTTCCAATTGATTCTGTTCCCAACCCGTGTAACCTAAAAAAAATCGAATGTTATTCTTGTTTATTTTACCATTATTAATGAGCTCTTTTGTGATTTCATATTCTCCTCCCCAGTAAATACCATTTGATATTTCTACACTATTCGAAATTAGATGAGGTACATTATGAATAAAATAAAGGTTATCCTGTTCAACTGGACCTCCGTTATAAATTTTGAAATTGGCATTAATTTCAGGTATCAAATCATTGATGGTGTATTGAAGCGGTTTGTTAATGATAAAACCTACGGAACCATTTTTGTTATGATCGGCCAATAAAATTACTGAGCGATTGAAAGACAAATCCCCAATAAGCGATGGCTCTGCAACAAGTAATTTCCCTTTATTTAATTTTTCTGAAATCATTTGGTTATATTTTAGTTAAATTTAAAAATAAAGAGAAACAAATCAAAATTCAATCAATAAAAAGTATAAAAAAACCTTCCAAATGGAAGGTTCTAATTATATTTAAGAACGCTTAAATTAATTTACAGCACCGTCTAATTCAGCTCCAGCTTTAAATTTCACTACATTTTTTGCAGCAATTTTTATTGTTTTTCCAGTTTGAGGATTTCTTCCATCTCTAGCAGCTCTAGCAGAAACTGACCAAGACCCGAAACCTACTAAAGATACTCTTCCGCCTTTTTTCAAAGTGCTACCTACGTTTCCTAAAAATGATTCTAAAGCTAATTTTGCAGCAGCTTTTGTAATTCCTGCATCTGCAGCAATAGCATCAATTAATTCTGATTTGTTCATAATGTTTTGTTATTAAATGTTGGTAAAAAAAACTTTATTATTAATAACAAAATTAGTAGGAATATATTCCCGCACAAGTCTTTTGTTTAATTTTAACTTATTTTGTTGATAACTTATATTTTTTGTTCATAAACCAGCGTAAATTATTCTAAAATAGCCCTATACAAACGTTTTTTGATGGTTTAAATTACCTTTGCTCCCTCCGAAAATGAAATTCCATTCAATAATTCTGCCGAAGTCATCTTCTTTTTTCCTGGAAATTGAAGGCTAAACACCTCAATAAATCCATCTTTGACCGCAATTTTCATTTCTTTTTTATTGCAAATCACGCTTCCAATTGCTAAAGAATGGTTTTCCAAAGTCATTTTGGTCTCGTGAATCTTCACATTCCATTCTTCATTTTTATCACAAAAAAGGCACCAAGCCGATGGATATGGACTCAAACCTCTAATTAAATTATAAATTTCTAGCAATGATTTGCTCCAATCTATTTTACAATTTTCTTTGTTTAATTTGTAGGCGGTTTTTATTTCAGCGTTTTCTTTTTGAATAGTTGTGGTTACATTTCCTTTTTCAATCAATTTTAAAGTTTCTAAAACCGTTCCGCTTCCCAATTGCATTAATCGATCGTGCAAATGCCCAGCACTTTCGTTAGTTGCAATTTCAGTTTCCGAACTTAAAATCATCGCTCCAGTATCTATCTTGTCATCAATGAAGAAAGTAGTTACTCCTGTTTTTGTATCTCCATTTATAATTGCCCAATTGATTGGAGCGGCTCCACGATAATTGGGCAACAACGAAGCGTGAAGGTTGAATGTGCCTAATGCGGGCATTTTCCAAACCACTTCGGGTAACATTCTAAAGGCTACCACGATTTGCAAATTGGCATTCAAAGCTTTTAATTCTTGCAAAAAGGTTTCATCCTTCAAATTTGTGGGTTGCAATAAGCT
>DMHA01000404.1:987-5515 GCA_003449615.1 Flavobacterium sp. | reverse complement strand
ATTCCAGCTGCAATATCTTCACCTAAAAACTTGATAATGGGCGATTGTAATTCGTCTTCATTGACAATAATATAAGCCAATCCACCCAGACCGTGCTGTTGGGCAATAGCGGTAAGATTTTCGATTTGCCCTTTAGACATCCGCTTGTTACCTTGCTCTTGAGCCGACACTTTGATACATTTTACAATTCCGCCCTCTTCAATTGGTTTACTAAACACTTGGAAAGTAGTCTCTTTTACAATTTCGGTTATGTCTTGCATTTTTAAACCGTAACGCAAATCGGGTCGGTCGCAACCATAGAAATCCATCGCGTCTTTATAGGTAATGACTTCAAACGGACGTAAAATCCATTTATTTCCATATATTTTTTTCACTACTTCATTAAACAATTTGGTGTTCAAATCTATAATTTGCTGCATACTGCCATAAGCCATTTCCATATCCAATTGTGTAAATTCGGGCTGGCGATCGCCACGAGAATCTTCGTCTCTGAAACAACGGGCAATTTGGAAATACTTTTCATAACCGCTTACCATCAACATTTGTTTGAACTGTTGAGGCGCTTGTGGCAAGGTATAAAACAAACCTGAACCTTTGCGTGTTGGGACAATAAACTCTCTTGCTCCTTCATCGGTTCCGGCACTTAATATTGGGGTTTCAATTTCCAAAAATTCTTCTTCATCAAGAATGTCACGCAATAATTTAATGACTTTGTGGCGATTTACTATTGCTCGTCGCACTTCTTCGTTTCTGTGATCTAAAAACTTGTATTGAAAACGAATGGCTTCGTTCGTTTTAGCCGCTCTCTTGATTTCAAAAGGCAAGGTTTTAGACAAATTTAAAATTTCTAAAACCGAAGTTTCTAATTCAATTTTACCTGTTCGTAAGCCTGCATTATAATCGTCTTCATTTCGACCCACTACAATTCCTTTTACAGAAATAACAGATTCGGGTTTTAATTTCACTAACTCATCAATATTTGGAAATGATTCTCTGCTGATTCGCACTTGAAAAATCTCGTAACTTGAATCACGCAAATCGATAAACATCAACTCACCGTGGTCCCGAACACTCGCTACCCAACCCGACAATAGCACTTCTTCTTGGATATTTTCTTCGGCTAATTGTGAAATTTTATGTGTTCTGTATGTATCTTTTATTATAATCGGAATTTCAGGAAATGTTTCTTCTTGAACTTCTTTATTTTCTAAAACTGTTTCTTTGGAAATCGTTTCAGATGCTTGTTCATTTTCTAAAACAGCAGCAGCTCCTAATTGGTCTAAAATTATTTGACGAATTACTTTTCCGTTCGCTCCTTTTCCAATAATGCCTAAAACTTTACCCACTAAAATACCTGCTTTTCCTTGGTCTCCGGCTTTAATATCATTGGCAACAGCCTCATTTTCTGAAATTACTTTAGCGATAACTTCTTGGATTTTATCTTCCGAAATGGTGTTTTCTTCAAAGTATTTGTTGTAGTCAAAAGTTCGATCTTTTAAATAACCCGTAATTCCATTTTGAACCAAAACCGCCGTGATTTTCTCCGCTTTAAATAATTTAAAAATATCCGTTAACTGAGCAATACTATTAATTTTACCGTAATCTTCGGGCTTTATGTTGTTTGCCAAAGTCTTAGCAACAAACGAAGGATCTTTGATTTCGTTATTGATTTCGACAAATGTTTGCGAACGCAACTTATCAGCAGTGAAAAATTTAGCATCTTGTGGCAAAACGCCACCATTAATCAAAATCGATTCAACAGCATAAGGCAAGGCAGTTGTATCGACTTTAATCGCTTCAATCTCCGCTTTAATATTGACAAAAGGCAAATCGGGTTCCGAAATAAAACGATAATCGGCTTCAAATTCTTTTTTCCGCATTGTTTTGGTTTGCTTCAAATCGGCATCCCATAACACTGTAGTTTGATCTGGTCTAAATGCTGCATTTTCAATAAAATAATTGAACTGTTTCTCCACTTCTTCCTTCAAAGCTTCGACCATAAACTTAAAGGAGTTCAAGTTTTTGATTTCCGTTCTTGGATTCAATTCATAACTGTGTTTTCTGCGTAAAGAAACCGAAACATCCGATTTGAATTCTCCTTTCTCCAAATTCGCTTCAGAAATTCCTAAATTTTGAACAATACGTTGAATGTATTGCGCATAAGTGGATGCGTCTTCGATATTGCGAATACAAGGTTCAGTAACAATTTCAATCAATGGCACACCTGCTTTGTTGAAATCGACTAAGGAAATTTTCTTTTCGTGTACCAATTTGGCTGCGTCTTCCTCGATATGAACTTGGGTTAAATTTACCGTAAATTGCGTACCATCATTACGGTAACAAGATACATGCCCGTCAGGAATTATCGGATTGTGAAATTGGGTAATTTGAATGTTTTTCGGATTGTCTGGATATTCGTAATGTTTTCTGTCCCAAGAGATTATTTCATTACTAAAGGACGAATCGACCGCTTTTCCAAAATAAATTGCTTTGATGATTGCTTCTTTATTTATGGCTGGCAAAACGCCCATTTGTCCGGTACAAACCGAACATATATTTTCGTTAGGTGTTTCAATTTCTTGATTGGGACAAGAACAAAACAACTTGGTTTTGGTATTCAATCGAACGTGAGTTTCCAGTCCAATAACCAATTCTAAATCGTGGGCTTTTAAAGCCGAATTTAACTGTTCCAATTCCATTAGATCATTTCTTTTAAGAAGTTTGCAAATTGCAATATTAATTCTTCATTGTTTTTGGCTGCGGTAATTTGCATTCCTGTGCTGGTTCCTTGTGGCACGGTCAAAGTTGGTAATTGTCCTAAACTAAAACCAACGGTATAAGCATCGGACAAATACATTGCTAGAGGATCTTTAAGGCTGTCGCCAATTTTTGGTGGTGCAGTTGGGGTAATTGGCGACAAAATGACATCTACAATTTCAAAATCTTTACTAAAATTTTCTATTATTTGATCCCGAACGGCCAAACCTTTTAAATAAATTCCGTCTGAAAAACCTTGAGACAGCACCTGATTTCCACCTACAATTCTGCGTTTGGTTTCTTCCGAAAAATTTTCGGATCGGGTAACGGCATAGCTTTCAATTAAATTCTCGGCTTCAATACGATTGCCATAATTGGTTCCGTCCAGACGAGATAAATTAGAGGCCGTTTCCGCCATTGCAATAGTATAATAAGTGGCAACAAGCAAATCGGATTGAAAGAAATCTAATTCTTTTACCACTATTCCTTCTGCCTTAATCTTTTCGATTGTTGCAAGAAAGCTAAATTTAATCTCGGCATCGATAGCGTTGTTTTCGATGAAGTTTTTAAAATAACCTAACGTTTTTACAGGACAAGTTGCAATCGATTCTTGACTTATTGCTGCAGAATCGATACTTGTTTGGTCTTTTGGGTCTTTTCCGCTTATTGCGTTGAGCACAATTCGAATGTCTTCGATAGATTTTGCTAGCGGTCCAACACAATCGGTAGATGAGGCATAGGCCATTAATCCGTAGCGAGAAATTCTACCGTAGGTGGGTTTTAAACCATAAATTTGGTTGTAACCAGCAGGCTGTCTAACCGAACCGCCAGTGTCGCCACCTATAGAAAAGACGGTGTATTCTTTGGCAACATTCACTGCCGATCCGCCGCTAGAACCACCGGAAACCAATTCGGGATTTATGGCATTTTTTACGCTTCCGAAAATGGTGTTTTCGCTTGACGAACCGTGACCGAAACTATCGCAGTTTTCTTTCACCAATGGAATTGCACCTGCATCTAGTAATTTTTGAATGGCAGTAGCTGTGTAAGGCGATTTATAATTTCTTAACAAATCAGAACTTGCCGTGGCATAAGTTCCTTGCAACATATAAACATCTTTAATTCCGAAAGGAATCCCTTCTAACAAACCTATTGTTTCTCCGTTTGCAATTTTGGCATCCACTTTAGAAGCTAAATCCAACGCAAATGTATCTAACAATGAATTGACAGAGTTGTAGTTATTTTGCTTTAGTAAATCTAATTTTTCTTGTACCAAAGCGGTGCAAGTGATTTGTTTGGACACCAATTGTTGGTGTATTTTTTTTATTTGCGAATCCATTTTTTTATCCTTCTATCACTTTAGCAACCACTAAAAAACCATTTTTTTTGTTCGGGAAATTCTCTATAATGAGTTGTTTCTCCATAGCCGAACTGGCTATCACAACATCTTCTCTTAAATCATTAACAGACACACAATTAGGATTGACATTGTTGGTAGCATTATTATTGGTTGGAACTGCATTTTTAATTACCTCAAATAATTGGTTCACGCTTTCGGAAGGCTTTGCTCCTTTAATACTCGACAAGATGTCAACAGTCATTGTTTTGCTCATAATTTTCTTTAGTTTTAAAGTCAAACTTTTAAGGTGGCAAAATTACGAAAGTTTTATGAGGGAATGATGTTTTATTTTAGTGATTTCAACAGTTTTTTGTGAAAGGAGGTCTTCATTTAACAATATGTTAGATTTATATTTTTTGTTAGGAAAACAAG
>DMHA01000404.1:0-919 GCA_003449615.1 Flavobacterium sp. | reverse complement strand
GAAAACAAGAAGCAAGATTCTTATGAGAAATAATTCAGTATAATAAAAGTTAAAATGACTTCAATAATAATTAATTTTGTTGATATTTTATGAAAGAAACATAAGATCAAAAAATTACGAATATTGTTTTTTATACCTGATTCAGTTTAAACTAAATTTAATGTTAATCAATTATTTTTCTGAATTTTCACTCGAAACTGGCACCGATGAGGCGGGTCGTGGCTGTCTTGCGGGTCCTGTTACGGCTGCGGCGGTAATCCTCTCCCCTCCCGAAGCCTCGGGACTCTTCGAAAGAGAGGGAGAAAAAACGGATGCTATAAAATTTCTATTAGAACAACTAAACGATTCAAAACAACTTTCCGAAAAGCTTAGAGAAAGACTGAGACCTATTATTGAACAAGTAGCTGTATCATTTTCGGTTACTCATTTGCACCCAAAAGAGATAGACGAAATCAATATTTTGAATGCCTCGATGAAAGCAATGCAAGAAAGCATTTTGAAATTAAACCCAACTCCCGAATTTATTATTGTGGACGGAAACAGAGCTTTGAATGCTAAATTGGGTTTGAGAAACACTTTTGGTAAACGATTTACAAAAGAAGAAATAGAATTATTAAAATCGATTCCGAATCAAAGTATTATAAAAGGAGATTCGAAATATTTGAGTATTGCAGCCGCTTCGGTTTTAGCAAAAACCTATCGTGATGATTATATGAATGCCATTCACGAAGAATTCCCAATGTACAATTGGAAACAAAACAAAGGCTATCCGACGAAAGAACACCGAGAAGCTATAAGGAAATATGGTGTTACCAAATACCATAGGATGACGTTTCGACTGTTGCCTGATCCCATTTTAGATTTTAGATTTTAGATTTTAGATTTCAGATTGCAGGTTGCAGATTGCAGATTGCAGATT
>DMHA01000402.1 GCA_003449615.1 Flavobacterium sp. | reverse complement strand
TTTTGAAAGCAATTCACAACGAAAAATCGTTGCAACAAAATCGAAAGGTCGATTTTTCGTTGTGAATTGGCTGTTTAAGAATGTCAAAAGTACTACATTACATAGCTCGCATCAAAATCAGATTCAACGCTGTAGTCCTGATTCGGTGGAACTTTTTTTATAACATTCTTATTTTAATTTTCTATTCCTAGTACAATCAAATCGCGACCCGACACTACTATTCAACACAGCAGTACTAATGCAATAATCTGACACGGCAAAATTAAAAAACTGCCATGGCAAAATAAAAAATTAGCCGTGTCCATTTATTTGTTCCATAATGACGATTTTGTATCTTTGAGCGTATAACTTTCAACATTACTACTTATGGCTGTTCCATTTACTGTAACTAAAAAAAATATTCCAAGTCAACCCAATCCCATAATTGCCTATTACCCTAGGGTTGCCTCAAGTGGCGTGGTGGATTTAGAAGATTTATCCGAACGTGTTTCGGTCAGCTGCTCCGCTACCCAATCCGATTGTTATGCCGTTATAATTGGTCTAGTCAAGGAAATATCTTCCGCTTTAGAACAAGGAAATATTGTTCGGTTAGGGCATTTGGGTTCTTTTCAAATAAGTGTACAAAGCACAGCCAGTGCAACTCCAGAAGAAGTAGATAAATCGAAAATAAAACGCAGTTCGATTGTTTTCCGCCCTGGAAAAAAATTAAAACTAATGCTAAAACAATTGGTTTTCAAAAAAATAATTAAACCTTAAAATAATTTATAGTTCCTTTTTTTTCTATACCAACTTCTTTTCACAAACCAAAAGCTTTGTTAAATGATGGCATTACCGATGACAAATTGAATATCTTTATAAAAGTTGATACTATTCAAACTAAAACAAACGCTATGGAAAATAATGATCTAGGTTCGAAAAAAATGAACAATAAACAAAATACTTCAGAGGAATTCAGCACCGAAAATGTACCCGAAAATTATGATCCTTCAGTAACAAAACTCCTGGCAGAAGTGGAAACCAACAGTAGTGGCGAACAAAAAATCGTGCACAGAGCTAGGAATGTGGATTCTAATCTAGAACAAAATAACGGTCAAGACAACGGAAACCCAAGCTCTAGCCTTGAGATTTTTTCGGATAAGGAAGTCCAAAGAATGATCGAAAACAAAGACCACAACTCGGACATTACGGCGCACCGTTATCCAAATTCAGACCCCGACAACCACGAAGATAGAGGAAATATTAAGTTAGATGAATAAACATTTTGTCTTTGAGAAGCCAATAAGAAAGAATTTTTTTATTGGCTTCTTTTTTTGGTTTCGATTAAAATTTCAAAAATAATATTAGATGAATACGCAAATAATTACTTACTTTTACTTTTTAAAAAAAACTATTGTACGGACAAGTCGGGATTTGTCCCTACGTAAATATAAAAATCTTTTATGTCAACTATTCTTTCGTTTTTATTGGTATTTATTATTGCACTCGCCATTGGAATTTTCATTGGAAAACTCATTTTTTCAGCCCAATCGCAATCCGAAAAATCTTTTCTGGAAGAAAAACTGAACGATTATAAAGAGCAATCTTTAATCGAAAAAGCAACATTAGAAAAACAATTGCAACAAATTCTTCAAGAAAAGGAAATCATTCGCAATGAAAAAGAAGCCATCAATATTCAACTGAGCAAAAAAGAAGTCGATTTTGAAAACCTTTGGCAACGCAATAAGGAACAGAAAGAAGAAGTCGAAAAATTGCAGGAAAAATTTACTAAGGAATTTGAAAATTTGGCCAACAAAATTTTGGACGAAAAATCCAATAAATTTACAGAGCAAAACAAAGAAAACATGAAAAATATCTTGTCGCCTTTGCAAGATAAAATTCAATTATTCGAGAAAAAAGTAGAAGACACCCACAAAGAAAGCATCGATTATCATGCGGCTTTACGCCAACAGATTTTAGGTTTGAAGGAAATGAATTTGCAAATGAGCAAAGAAACCTTGAACCTAACCAAAGCCCTAAAAGGCGATAGCAAAATGCAGGGAAATTGGGGCGAATTGATTCTGGAAAAAGTATTGGAAAAATCAGGATTGGAAAAAGACCGAGAATATTTTGTGCAACAATCCCACACCAATTCAGAGGGAAATCGTGTTTATCCTGATGTGGTCATCAATCTTCCCGACGGAAAAAAGATGATTGTCGATTCGAAAGTGTCGCTAACTGCTTATGAAAAATTCATCAACGAGGAAGATGAAACGCTAAAAATAGGATTTTTAAAAGAACACGTCAACTCAATCAAACGCCATGTCGAGCAATTGGGCAGTAAAAATTACCACGATTTATACCAAATAGAAAGCCCTGACTTTGTGTTGCTATTTATCCCGATGGAACCTGCATTTGCTTTGGCGCTCAACGAAGACACGGCTTTATACAACAAAGCTTTTGAAAAAAACATTGTCATCGTGACCCCCTCTACCCTATTGGCTACTTTGAGAACAATTGACAGCATGTGGACAAACCAAAAACAACAAGAAAATGCTTTTGAAATTGCACGACAAGCAGGTGCTTTGTATGATAAATTTGAAAGTTTTGTTTCCGATTTAATCAAAATTGGAAAGAAAATTGACGAAAGCAAGGCAGAGTATGGATTTGCTATGAACAAACTCGTTGATGGAAGCGGCAATTTGATAAAAAGAGTAGAAAATTTGAAGAAAATGGGGGCAAAAACACAAAAATCGCTTCCCGAAAACATATTAATTAGAGCAGGAAAAGACGAAAATTTAGAATTAAATTAAAAATAAGATGAAAAAATTTATTGTTATTACGATTGGCATTTTGTTGCTATCAGGAATTGGTTATTTTACGGTTTTATATAATGCAACATACAGCGAAGGCGTTCGATCTGGCGAATTGATAAAATTTAGCAAAAAAGGAATAGTTTTCAAAACTTATGAAGGTGAATTGAGCCAAGGAATTTCTGGTGCCCAAATTTTTAGTTTCTCTGTATTGGACAGTGATGAAAAAGTGATTTCAGACTTGAAAGAAATGGAAGGAAACTATGTAAAACTAACTTATGTAGAACGTTACAGAACATTTCCTTGGTGGGGAGATTCAAAATACTTCATAATCGAAGTGAGAAAAGATGATTCTCCTTTTAAAATAAAAAAATAAATAAAATTTAGTCATTTCACTAAATTTCACGAGTTAATTTCTTAACTTTAAATAGTTCAATTCGTAGCGATATGAAAAAAATTATTTTAACTATCCTGATTTTTCTAGTCAATATTTCTTTTGCTCAGAAAGAAATGACTACGACGATTGGCATCGTCAAATTTGAAGCTTCAGTTCCTTTGTATGAAGACATTGCTGCAACAAACAAAAATGTTTCTTGTGACCTAAATTTAAAGACTGGAGCACTATCAAGTGAGGTTCAAATGAAAGATTTTGAGTTTAAATTGTCCTTAATGAAAGAACATTTCAACAATAAATACTTAGAAACAGATCGCTATCCAAATGCTACTTTTAAGGGAACAATTGAAGGATTTAATTGGAACAGCATCGATGTCAATCCTAAAGAATTCTATCTCAAAGGGGTTTTAAAAATACACGGTAAATCAAAAAAAATCAGCACAATA
>DMHA01000231.1 GCA_003449615.1 Flavobacterium sp. | reverse complement strand
AAGTAGCTCAGTTGGTAGAGCTCCAGCCTTCCAAGCTGGTTGTCGCGAGTTCGAGCCTCGTCTTTCGCTCTTAAAACCTCAAACCAAAGTTTGGGGTTTTTTATTTTAATATACTTAGATCTGATTCGGGTTCCATTTCTTCTGGAATTTGGTTTTGCCGAAAAAGGCGGGCCTCCAAATTCCCTTTCAAAATTATTTTGTCGCCTTTTACATCCAGCCAACTTCCTTCTCGCAATCCTAAAACTGGAATAGTATTAAAGGAATGAAATTCTTTGATTCTCGTTTCTCGTGTTTCTCCATTATGTTTGGATTGTAAATCAGCATCCAAATAATGCGGATTCAAATTAAAAGGAATTAATCCTAAAGTTTTAAAACTTGGCGGATAAACAATGGGCATATCATTTGTAGTTTGCATAGTTAAGCCACAAATATTGCTACCAGCACTGGTTCCCAAATATGGCGTTCCGTTTTTTAAGACATCGGCCAAAGCAAGCATACAATCATTTTTATACAATTGAGCGACCAATAAAAAAGTGTTTCCACCGCCTGTAAATATTCCTTCTGCTTTTTGAATTGCAATTGAATAATCTTCAAATTCGTGAATTCCTTTCACTTCCTTTCCGATTTTGGCGAAAGCCAGCCCCACTTTTTTGGTATAATCCTCGTGAGAAATACCGCTTGGTCTAGCGAACGGGATAAACAAAATCGTTTTGCAATTCTCGAAATGGATTTGTAATTCTGGCAACAAATAGTCTAAATAATCCCCGCCGTAAAGCGAAGATGTACTGGCAATAATCAAATTTTTGCTCATAGTTTCAACAAAATAAGTTTGGGTTAAAGATATGAAATCGCTCCTTTAAAGTTGCATTTCAAAAATTTTAATTAACATTTTTTTACCAAGTTCTTACTATTTAATTTGGAACACATTACCCTATTTTTACAACGCTAAAAAACAGAAAATTGTTACCACGAAAGTTTGAATTTCTTTTACTGTTACTTTGCCAAATTACTATTGGTCAAACTACTGACGAAAAAATGCTTCACGGAAAAATAATGGCCGAATCAGTCAATGTTGCTGGAGTTACTATTGTCAATTTGGTTAACGAAAAAAGTACCCTAAGCGATAATGATGGCAACTTTTATATCTTGGCAAAAGCCGAAGATTTATTGGTTTTTTCATCAGTGAATTTAGAGTATCACCGCAGAATAATCGAAGAAGATGATTTGAAATCAGACCAAATAACCATTAAAATGACAGCTAAAATTACCCAACTCGAAGAGGTAATCGTCAACAAACATCCTGAAATAAATGCAGTTGCGTTGGGGATTTCTCCCAGAGGAATAAAAAAATATACGCCGGCAGAAAGGAGGCTATATACTGCGCTTTCAACTCCTGGTGACGCCCTTTTGAATTATCTATCGGGTCGAACTGCAATGCTAAAAAAAGGAATTGAAGTAGAAAAGAAAGAGCGATTGTTAGTGCTATTTGATTATCTTTTTGAGGATGATTTTTTCACAAATACACTAAAAATTCCTGCTGATTATGTCAAAGGATTTCAATATTACTGCCTTGAAGTTGGTGAAATTTCAGATGTTTTGAAGTCTAAAAACAAAACCAAAATTGAGTTTTTGATTATTCCTTTGGCAAAAAAATACAACGAAATTATTGCGAACGAAAAATAAAGCCCATAAATGAACTATTTTTTTATTCAAAAAATGAAAAATTCATAAGATTTACTACTTTTGGAAAATGAAAAAACAAATTATCGCTATTGTATTACCCATACTTTTATTGACATTAACCGCTGCTACTGTTCATAAATTTCACATGGCTTTGTACCAAATAAATTATGCTTCAGAGAAGAAAATGCTTCAGATTACTTCTCGAATACATATTGAGGATTTGAACAAAGCATTGGAAAAAAAATACCAAAAGAAAATTACTATCGAAAGCGAAAATAGTAGTGCTGAAGAATTGTTGTTAAAAGAATATTTATCCAATCGCTTTTCGATAAAAGTAAATGGACAAGTTAAACCTCTGAATTTTTTGAGTAAAGAAATTGATGGTGATGAGCTTGTTTGCTATTGGAACATTAAAAATATTTCTAAAATTAGCCATCTTGAAGTAAACAACAGCATCTTGATTGAATGTTTTTCTGATCAACAAAACATGATAAATGTTACTGTTTTGGGTGCAAAAAAAAGCTTTCTTTTGACCAATTCGACAACTTCCAAAACATTAAAATATTAATTTCCAATCCATAATTATGTCTCAAACTATAAATAACATTCTTTCTATGAAAAATGCCATCATACTACTATTGATTTGCCCAATTTTTGTTATAGCACAAACCAAACCCGCAGAGGAAACCGCAAAAAAACCAGGAAGTTATGACACCAATAAATTCAGTCAAATGTATGATTTATTGGCAACTCCAAATATGTTTCGAACAGCCTCTGGCGCACCGGGACCAGCCTATTATCAGCAACAAGCCGATTATAAAATTGACATTGAGTTAGATGACAAAAATTCAAAATTAAGTGGGTCAGAAACCATAACTTATTACAACAATTCACCAGATACATTGGCGTATTTGTGGGTACAATTAGACCAAAACCAAGCTGCAAAAAATTCGCAATCTCCTTTAGCCGAAAACCAAAGAACGCAAGAAGTATTCACACCTAATAATTTTGCCAACAAATTTTTGAAACAAGGATTGGAACGCGGTTTTAATATTGAATATGTAAAGGATTCTAAAGGAAATAAAATGAGTTATACGATAAATCAAACGATGATGCGCATCGATTTGTCCACTCCTATGAAATCTGGAGAGAAAATTTCTTTTTCTATCAAATGGTGGTACAACATCAACAATTATCGACAAGACGGAGGTAGATCGGGTTATGAATTTTTTGAAAAAGATGGCAATAAACTCTATGTAATTGCTCAATTCTATCCGAGAATGGCGGTTTATAACGATGTTGAGGGTTGGCAAAATATGCAATTCTGGGGAAGTGGAGAATTTACATTGCCTTTTGGAAATTTTGATGTGAATATCACAGTTCCTGCCGACCACGTTTTGAATGCAACTGGAGAATTGCTGAATAGAAACGAAGTGTTTACACCCGAACAAGTAAAACGATATGAATTAGCCCAAAAAGCATTTGACAAACCTGTTGTTATTGTCACTCAAACAGAAGCAGAAAATGCTGAAAAAGGATTTTCTGACAAGAAAAAAATCTGGAAATTTAGTGCCAAGAACGTGAGAGATTTTGGAATTGCCACTTCTCGAAAATTCATCTACGATGCCATGGCGGTACAATTGAATGGAAAAATCGTAATGGCAGAATCGGTTTATCCAAAAGAGGCCAATCCGCTTTGGGGAGAAACTTCTACACTTACTGTTGCTCATACTTTAAAAAGCTATTCATCTCATACCTTTGACTATCCTTATTCAAAAGCCGTTTCAGTTTCTGCCGAAGATCAAGGTATGGAATACCCAATGATTTGTTGGAATTTTGGTCGCCCTGATGAGAATGGGGTAACAAGTACACAAGTCAAAAACGGAATGATTGGCGTAATAATTCACGAAGTTGGGCATAATTTTTTCCCGATGATAGTCAATTCAGACGAGCGTCAATGGTCTTGGATGGATGAAGGTCTCAATACTTTTATGCAATATATGGCACAACAAGAGTTAGGAACTAACTTCCCATCTAGGCGTGGCTCTCCAAAAGGTATTGTTCCTTATATGAGTGGTGACCAAAAATTTTTAGAACCAATTATGTCCAATTCAGAGAGTATTCACGATTTCGGTAACAATGCTTATGGAAAACCTGCAACAGGATTGAATATTCTGAGAGAAACCATTATGGGAAGAGAATTGTTTGATTACGCCTTTAAAGTTTATGCCAATCGTTGGAAATTCAAGCATCCCACTCCCGAAGATTTTTTCAGAACTATGGAAGATGCTTCTGCCGTGGATTTGGATTGGTTTTTTAGAGGTTGGTTTTACTCTACTGATTATGTTGATATTGGCATTAAAGAAGTTAAGCAATATTATGTAACTGATACTCCAACAAAAGAACTGAAAGATGCTACAATCAATAAAAGACGTTTTGGAACAGAAAACGGGCCTTTTGTATACTTGGTTTCTGGAACCCATTCAGAATTGAGTTCGGATAAAAAGCAGGCATTTGATAAAAATTCGCTCCAAATACTTTCAGATTATATTGCAACAAAATTTTCTGAAGAGGAAAAGGCAACTATGAAAAACCCTAAATATTTTTATGAAGTTGAATTTAACAAACCAGGAGGAATGTTAATGCCCATTATTGTTGAGATTACTTATGATGACGATACCAAAGAAAACTTCAAATTTCCAGCACAAATTTGGAGAAAGAATAATGACACTGCCAAAAGAGTTTTTGCAACCGAAAAAATGATTAAATCTATTCAAATTGACCCAAAAGAGGAAACAGCCGATATTGATTTAACCAATAATTCTTGGCCAAAAGTTGAGTTGAAATCGAAATTTGATTGATGTTAATTAATTTTAAATTATACTCTTTTGTAACTGTACATCTTTGTAACTTTGCAGCTTAAAAAATAGATTATGTTTGGAATTGGCGGAGGCGAATTAATTTTTATACTATTCATTGTTTTAATGCTTTTTGGCTCTGATAAAGTTCCAGAAATGGCACGAACAATGGGCAAAGCAATGGCACAATTAAAAAACGCCACCAACGATATCAAAAATGAAATTCAAAAAGGAGCTGAAGCCAATGGTTTCGACCAGAATATGTTGAGCGATTTAACCAACAATATTACCTCTGAAATCAACAGTGCCAAAACAAATTTGCTAGGCGATACGAATCCTTTAAAAGGAATTTCGGATAATTTTTCGACAGAAATAGACAAAGTTAAAAACAGTATTGTTGATGAAAATCCAACATCTGTACAAGAAAATTTATCTCCATCTTCAACTGAAATGGACAAAGTCAAAGCAGATATAGCTAAAGATGAATCCCAGAAGGAAACCGAAATTGAAGACACAATTGGCCCCATAAAACGCAAAAAATAATGCTAGAAAAAGTCTTGTCTCTTGACACCGATTTATTTATTTTCTTAAACGGTTTAGGTTCCGAAAAGCATGACGGATTTTGGTTGCTGATTACCAAACAAACTTCGTGGATTCCGCTTTTTATACTTTTGATTTATCTTATTTTCAAGAAATTAGGTACGAAACAAAGCTTGTATTTGATTTTATTTGTTGCGATTTTGATTGTTCTAACAGACCAAACCGCAAACTTATTCAAAAACGGATTTCAAAGATTGCGACCTTGCAACAATCCCGAAATAAATTTATTTATTCGAATAGTAAAATCTAGTTCGACATTCAGCTTTTTCTCGGGGCACGCCACAAATTCAATGGGAGTTGCCACTTTTTTATACCTGATTTTCAAAAAACATTACAACTACTTTTGGTTGCTGTTTTTATGGCCATTAATCTTCGCTTATAGCCGAATTTACTTGGGGTTGCATTATCCTTTAGATATTATTTGCGGGTATTTGTGTGGAGGAATTTTGGGTTTTTTGATGTTCAAATTGTATCGAATAGCACAAAAGAGAAATTTTTAATTTTAATTTCAACCCAGTCAGTCCCGATAGCTATCGGGACTGACTGGGTTGAATTACAAAACCCGACTCACCGTCAAACCATCGCGAATAGGCAATAAAACGGTTTCCACTCTTGGATCATTTTTCAATAAAAGGTTGTATTCCATAAGTATTTTTGTGCTTACATCATTGGCTTGCAAAGGCTCCAAAACCTTTCCGCTCCACAAAACATTGTCCGAGAGAATAATGCCTCCTTGGTTCATTTTTGGAACAATCATTTCAAAATAGTTGATGTAATTTTCCTTGTCGGCATCGATAAAAACCAAGTCAAATTTCAAATCTAAAGTGGGAATAATATCCAAAGCTTCGCCAAGATGTTGTACGATTTGATTTCCCCAAGGCGATTTGTCAAAATATTTGCGCTGAAAATCGACCAATTCTTCTTTGATGTCAATGGTGTGAAGTGTGCCGTTTTCCATCATTCCTTCGCACAAACACAAAG
>DMHA01000297.1 GCA_003449615.1 Flavobacterium sp. | reverse complement strand
ATATTCGGAAATTACTGGACTTGAAACCAGCACCTGAATTTGAAGAATGGCTCATCAAAATGGGAATTATGAATACCAAAAATGAACTTTTACATTCCCAAAATCGAAGTAAATTATTAGAACTAATTCAAATAAAATAATTTCTAATATTAATAACAAGATAAAAAAATATTAAAATATATAATCAATAGAAAATTAAAACTCATAGAATCATAGAAATAAAGAGCTAAATAGCCAATTCAGTGGCACACATAGCTAGGTTTTCTTAAAAAAATGAAATGCCTTCTAAAATTTTTAAAACTATCTTTCTATGTGTTTAAAAAGATTAAACAAATTGGATGAGATTGACCCTGTATTAATAATATGGAATTAGACAACTGGCAGCAATTAAAAGAATTTACCAATGCAAGAATCGCACTTGGTAGAGCCGGAAATGCTTTGCCTACAAACGAAGTTTTAGAATTAAGAATGGCACATGCGCTTGCAAAAGATGCCATAAGCACCGAAATTGATTTCTTAAA
Source organism: Flavobacterium sp. (assembly GCA_003449615.1). Taxonomy (GTDB): domain Bacteria; phylum Bacteroidota; class Bacteroidia; order Flavobacteriales; family Flavobacteriaceae; genus Flavobacterium. Next base: position 3,555 of record DMHA01000297.1, on the reverse strand, counting down.
TATAGATGAGAGCGCAAAAAAAATTGGGGTCAACACGATTATAGTACAAAGCCAGATTGGCAATCCTAGTGAATACCTTCGAAATCCGAATAAAGGAAGATTACTTAATGAGCCAAGCAATAAGCAACTGAAAGATTACCCTGAAAATAATGCTGATGTATGCATTATCATCGCCGATGGACTTTCGGCCGAAGCAGTTAATCTTCACGCGATGAAGTTAATTGAATCGTTACTTCCGAAATTAAAAATTAAAAAACTCGCTCCAGTAATTATTGTAAAATATGGTAGAGTCGCTATTTCGGATGAAATTGGTGAACTACTAGAATCTAAAATTGCTTTACTATTGATTGGAGAGAGACCTGGTTTAAGTTCGCCTACAAGCATGGGCGCCTATATTACTTTGAATCCAAAAAAAGGAAATACGGATGAAAAACGAAATTGTGTTTCAAATATTCAAACTGATGGATTATCCTATGAATTTGCAGCACAGAAAATTGCCTATTTGATTGACCTAATGAACACTAGACAAATATCGGGCGTTGCTTTAAAAGATGATTTTAATGATTATTGCCTTGCGGAATAAAACATTTTGAGCAAATAATTCAGCTAAATTACTCATCTTCTTTCTTAATCACCTTTCTAGCTACTTCTATTTTAAACTTCTTGCCTTTCATTTTTTCGTCCTTGATGTTGTGAAGTAAATCTTTTACTTTATTGAATTTTACGGCGGCGAATGAAATAAAATCCTTCACTTCGATTAACCCCAAATCGCCTTTTTCGAGTTTTCCTTTTTGGGAAAAGAATCCAACAACGTCAATTTTGTTCAATTTATTTTTCTTTCCGCCGCTGATGTAGATGGTTTGAAATTCGGGTGGTTTTGGCAAAGTGGTTGCATTTTCCACCTTCAAAACTTCCATTCCGTAATCGATATAATCCAGTTTTTTTTCGCTTTCGTGAATAATAATGTATGCTGTTCCTGAAGCTAACATTCTCGCTGTTCTACCATTTCTATGGGTGAATTCGTCTTCTTTCAAAGGCAAATGATAATGAATAACGTGTTTCATTTCGGAAATATCGAGTCCTCGCGCAGCTAAATCCGTCGTGATTAAATAACTCATACTACCGTTTCGGAACTGTATTAAAGCGCGTTCGCGTTCATCCTGATCCATTCCGCCGTGGTAATAGGTGGCGTAAATTCCTTTTTCGTTCAAAGTATCGCTTATTCTTTCGGCAGCATCTCTGTGATTGCAAAACACTAAAGCCGATTGTGATTTCAAAGAACAAATTAGGTTGAACAAACTTCCCATTTTGTCTTTTTCCTTTGAAACAACCATTTTTGTTGCAAGATTACTCTTTTCCTCTTCATTTGGAATAAAATCCAAAATCGTAGGATTGACTACTCTAGTATATTTTGGAATTTCAATATCGGATGTGGCCGAAACCAAAACGCGTTTGTTCAGTTTCGAAAGTTTACCAATAATAAAAGACATTTGCTCGTGAAAACCCAACTGCAAAGACTTGTCAAATTCATCTAGAATTAAGGTTTCTATTTTATCCAAACGAAAAGTGCCTCGGTCGATATGATCGGCGATTCGTCCCGGAGTTCCAATTAAAACAGCCGGAGGATTACTCAAATTCTTGATTTCAGTATCAATGGAATGTCCGCCGTAGCAAACATTTACTTTGTAATCGGTTCCCATTTTTTTCCAAACTTGCTCAATTTGCAAGCCTAATTCACGCGATGGAACCAGAATCAAACATTGCACAGAAAGTATTTCGGGTTTCAACATTTCGAAAATGGGCAACAAGAAAGCCAATGTTTTCCCCGAACCTGTTGGCGAAAGCAATAAAATATTATTGTCGTTTAAAATGGTTTCTTGGGCAGCAATCTGCATTTCGTTTAGGTTTTCGATGCCTAAATTGAGAAGAATATTGTTAGAATGGTGTTTTTTAATCATTTTTCAAAGGTAGTAAAAAAGTTGGCAGATTGAAGTTAAAAAACCCAAACCCATTGTCATAACAAAAAGTGTTCACAAAAATTCTGCAACCTGAAATCTCCTCCCGAAGCTACGGAACTGAATGCAACCTGAAATCTGCAACCTGAAATCTGCAACCTGAAATCTGAAATCTGCAATCTAAAATCTAATATTCTCCTCTTCAAATAACAATTTAATATTTTCGTAAGAATTTTTCAGTATTTCGGGAATTTCTTTTGGGCTAAGCCAAACCGCTTTTTCTATACCTTCTTCAATTTGCCCTACAGGAATTCCTTCAAAATCGGATTTCATTTCAAACCATTGCGTAACTTTTAGTTTGTAAACGCCATTTCTTTTAAAAACGTGATAGGTTTTTTGAAGTTTTTTAGTAATTTTTAATTTGTTCACTCCTGTTTCTTCTTCCACCTCCCGCATTGCAGTTTCTTCAATATATTCGCCTTTATCGGTGCCTCCTTTTGGTAAATCCCATTTTCCTCCTCTGTAAATAAATAAAACCTCCCCTTTTTTATTGAAAACCAATCCTCCACCTGCTTTGGATACAGGAATTTTGGATTTCAAAGTTTTCAAAATTTCTTTTTCATCGGGATGGTAGAGATAGGCTTTTTGAATTTTATTTTGAAAAATTTTAACTATAAGTTGCACTATATCAACACTCTCCAATAGAAATAACTGAAAATTAGTCTCTTTGGAGATTTCATTTGTCAAAAAAAGTGGTTTGTCGTTCACAAAAACTTTATACATTTGTACTATGATATTTAATAAAGATACTGCCGAGAAAACTGCCGAATTACTTTTGCAAATTAATGCAATTAAATTGAATCCAAAAAATCCTTTTATTTGGGCTTCGGGATGGCAATCGCCTATTTATTGTGATAATCGAATAATCCTCTCATTTCCAACTATTAGAAATTACGTTCGAGATGAGTTTTCTAAGCATATCGAAAAACAATTTGGAAAACCTGATGTTATTGCTGGAGTCGCTACTGGAGCTATTGGAATTGGCATATTAGTAGCCGAAAGTATGGGATTACCATTTGTTTATGTTCGGCCAGAACCAAAAAAACACGGACGACAAAACCAAGTAGAGGGCTTTTTGCAAAAAGGACAAAACGTTGTCATCGTTGAAGATTTAATCAGTACAGGAAACAGCAGTTTGCTTGCGGTGGAAGCTTTGCGAGCCGCAGGTGCTAATATTAAAGGAATGGCTGCCATATTTACTTATGGTTTTGATGTTGCCCAAGAAAACTTTAATAAAGCTAATGTTGAGTTGTTCACTTTGAGCAATTATCAAAATTTATTGAATTTGGCTGTAGCCAAAAGATACATCACTGAAGACGAAGAAGAAACTTTAAGAGAATGGAATTTGAGTCCATCGACTTGGGGAAAAATGGATAGTGAAAAATAATAAAAATAATTGAGGATTAGATTGCTTAGTTCCTCGCAATGACAAAAAAATGAACCTAGAAAGCCCAAAAGTTACTGTCCAAAAATCAGCTCCAGCATTATTTGATTTATTGAGCGATGTTAAAAATTTCGAAAAATTAATGCCTGAAAACAT
>DMHA01000296.1 GCA_003449615.1 Flavobacterium sp. | reverse complement strand
TTGGGAATGTAAAAGTTCATTTTTGGTATTCATAATTCCCATTTTGATGAGCCATTCTTCAAATTCAGGTGCTGGTTTCAAGTCCAGTAATTTCCGAATATATAAGGCATCGTGAAACGAAGTGCTTTGATAGTTGAGCATTATGTCATCAGAACCCGGAATACCCATGATAAAATTACAACCTGCTGTTCCCAAGAGCGTAAGTAAAACATCCATATCATCTTGGTCGGCTTCGGCATGATTCGTATAACAAATATCACAACCCATAGGCAATCCCATTATTTTGGCACAAAAATGATCCTCTAGTCCGGCTCTAATAATTTGTTTACCATCATATAAATATTCAGGACCAATAAAACCCACCACAGAATTTACCAAAAAAGGATCAAAGGCACGAGCTACTGCATAAGCACGGGCTTCGAGCGTCTGCTGGTCTATTCCGTAATTTGAATTCGAAGAAAGCGAACTGCCTTGTCCGGTTTCAAAATACATCAAATTTTTTCCAATAGTTCCTCTGGATAAGGATTGTGCTGCTTCATATCCTTCTTTTAAAATAGCCAAATTGATTCCGAAACTGGCATTTGTTTTTTCGGTTCCACCAATAGATTGAAAAACCAAATCTACAGGAGCACCTTGTTCTATTGCCATAATGGTATTGGTAATATGACTGAGAATACACATCTGCGTCGGAATATGATATTGCATTCGAACATCGTCCAGCATTTTCAATAAATTAATTTGAGTAGTTATATTGTCAAAAGCAGGGTTGATTCCAATCAGCGCATCACCATTTCCATAAAATAAACCATCAATTACAGAAGCCAAAATTCCTTTGATATCATCAGTTGGATGATTGGGTTGAAGGCGAGTGGATAAATGCCCTTTGAGACCCACAGTACTTCTAAATTTTGTAATCACCTCACATTTTGAACTTACCAGAATTAAATCTTGCAGGCTCATTATTTTTGAAACAGCAGCAGCTATTTCAGGAGTTATAGCTTTTTGCAAAGCGGTTAATTCTTGTTTTTGTATTGTATTATCCAGTAAATAATTCCGAAAATCACCTACAGTAAGATGTGATATGTTTTTGAAATTTTCTTGATCGTGGGTGTCAATAATCAAGCGTGTTACTTCATCAATTTCATAAGGAATTAAAGGATTATGCACGAATTCACTCAGGGGCAATTGAGCCAATGCCATTTGGGCAGCCACTCGTTCTTGGTAGGATTGAGCTGCAATTCCTGCCAGTTGATCACCAGAACGCAAAGGAGTTGCTTTTGCCATTAATTCGGCTAAAGTATCGAAAACAAAAACAGTAGTATTGACAGTGTGTTTGTACATTATTGATTAGCCATAATTCATCCAGAAACAAAAATTAAATTAATAATATCTTAAACCAATAAATGATAGGGTTTTCTAGCAGATATTGTTATAAATACATCCAATTTAATAGATCTCAAATATAAAAATATATGTTTAATAAGTACTAATTTGGTGGACAATAATTACTTTTAACTTCTAACTTCTAACTTCCGTCTAAATTTTCTTCACGTATTGTGTTATAATCACGATAGTTTGACCATCAACTCTACCTTCTATATATTCAGCATTTTCGTGGTCCAACCTGATGTTGCGAACCGCAGTTCCTTGTTTGGCAACCATACTCGAGCCTTTTACTTTCAAATCTTTGATTAAAACTACTGAATCTCCAGCGGAAAGAATCACTCCGTTACTATCTCGGTGTATTACTTTGTCTTCGTCTTCTTCTCCTTCGCCTGTGGCTTGAGCCCAAGCTAAACTGTCTTCGTCAAGATACATTTGTTCAGCTAATTCGTTGTTTCCCAAACGTTTCAGCATCCGCCACGAAACTACTTGTACTGGAATGTGTTCGCTCCACATACTTTCGTTTAAACAACGCCAATGATTTTGGTCTTCATTTCCAGGATTTTCAATTTGGTCTATGCATGTGGAACAAGCCAAAATACTTTCGTCAATGCCTCCTTTTTTGGTTGGTAAAACTTGGTAAACTTTTAGGTTTTCGGTGGCTGCACAAAGTTCGCATTTCGATTCGCTGCGTTTATTTAATGTTCTTTCCATTTTTTTTGTCTAATTTTTTGCGAAAGTAGTGTTAATTGAAGCCTTTTACAAATTTATAGGAAGCACTATTTTTTAACTCTTACCGCTTCAGGAACCAAAATTTCATATTCCCCTTTATGTCGTATTACATCTCGGACGATGCTGGAACTGATGAAAGATGTTTTTGCAGCGGTCAAAAGAAAGACAGTTTCTATTTTAGACAATCGCCTGTTGGTGTGGGCAATGGCTTTTTCGAACTCAAAATCGGCTGGATTTCGGAGACCCCGAAGGATGAAATTGGCCTTTATTTTATGACAAAGTTCTATTGTCAAACCTTCGTAAACGATAACGGTAACTTTCGGTTCGTCTTTGAAAGTTTCCTCCACAAAACGTTTTCTTTCTTCAAGAGAAAACATATATTTTTTCTCAGCATTGACACCAATGGCAATTACAATTTGGTCAAAAAGGGGAATCCCTCTTCTGATAATATCTTCGTGACCTAAAGTAATGGGGTCAAACGATCCAGGAAATATGGCTTTTCTCATTATTATTTATTTATTTGTTTTTCAATTCTCCTATCGGGAATAATCCAAATTAGGGCAACCGTGGTGTAAAGCAATCCAGAAATCCAAGGAGAAACAAATGCCATAGGAATTGCCAAAATATAGCAAACTAAAGATATTTTACCTTTGACATCTTTTTCAACTGCACGGTATAAAGCGGAATCCTTGCCTTCGAGTTTAATAATGCTATTTTGTAGTGAAAAATAGGAGGCAGCACACATTAGCAGAATAAATCCGTAAACACTCATCGGGACTGCTGCAAAATGTTGCGAACCAATCCAACTCGTGCCAAAAGGAATCAAGGACAACCAAAAAAGTAAAAAAAGATTGCCCCATAAAACGGAACCATTGACTTTTTTTACCACCTGAAACATGTGATGGTGATTGTTCCAATAAATACCAATATATGCAAAACTCAACACATAACTCAAAATAACAGGAATTAAAGGTTTCAAAGATTCGAAAGTGTTGTTTTCAGGCACTTTTATTTCCAAAATCATTATGGTAATAATAATGGCTAAAACGCCATCGCTAAAGGCTTCGAGTCTGTTTTTGTTCATATTTTATTTATTTTAATCAATTGTCGTTGATATTAACCAATGGGTTAAAAATTTCATCTGATGTTTTCTAATTTTTTTATGTCAATACCTTTTAAGAGCAACCACAAACAAAGACTTAGTTCGCCTATGAAAATTGGAATTGCAAGGTAAAGGAAAAGCGGATTCACAAATCCTTTTGAGAGAAACATTGTAAAACTATTAATCAAGTAGCATAGACCTGCTATGGCATAAGCTATTCCAATAATTTTAGGTATTGCATTGGTTTTGAAAATTACATAACCAATTAAAATACAATAAAATCCGAAGAATACCAAACCAATTCCATAACCTTGTGATTGAATATTTAAGGACAAAAGGGAAAGTGTGGCTAGTTGGTTTTCTTGAAAAGTATTTAAGTAAGTGTCATTACTCAATAGCAATAAGGGTGTAATTTGATTTAAAAGATTGACTGCAATAATTGCCGTTTGAATAATAACTAATGCCAAAGCAATTTGCAGTAGCATCTTATTTGACTTTTTGAAAAAGTGATAAATTATCAATATTGTGGGCAGACCAACTACAAAATTGATAAGATCAGACACAAAACCCCAACGAAAAAGCAATTCATTGGTTTGAATATTGTGTGCAGTTGCCAATGCATCGTTTGGCACTCTTAATGATTGCCTTACAAAAACTTCTGAAAACAAACCAGTTGCTATAACAATTAAATAGCAAAAGCCTGCAATTCGTGCTAAATTTCTATCTGAGATCATTTCCTAGAAGGTATAAATTTGTCATTTTCTGTTTTCTATAACCGTATTCAAAAATCTTTTTAAGCCAAAGCCAATTCAATAGCATTACTAAACAAATCCTCCAAAGAAATTCCGGCAGCTTTGGCCTGTTGCGGAATTAAACTTTCGGTGGTCAGTCCAGGGATTGTATTCATTTCGAGCATAAAAGGTTCGCCATCAACGAAGATGAATTCGCTTCTAGAAAATCCTTTCATTTTCAAAACTTCATAAGCCCGTTTGGCTACTTCACTCACTTTTTGGGTCATTTCATCGGAGATTCTGGCAGGCGTAATTTCCTGAGATTTGCCTTGATATTTGGCTTCATAATCGAAAAAGTCGTTTTCTGAAACTATTTCGGTGATGGGCAAAACGATTATTTCTCCTTGATAATTGATAACGCCAACCGAAACTTCGGTACCATCGAGGAAACTTTCAATGATGATTTCGTTGTCTTCTTGGTAAGCCACCTGAATGGCGATGGGCAATTCGGCTTGGGTTTTAACTTTTGAAATTCCAAAACTAGAACCCGATTTGTTGGGTTTTACGAAACAAGGCAAACCTACTTTTTTTACGATTTCGGCAGTATTGATGTGTTCTCCTTGGTTCAAATAATAAGAAGTAGCGGTTTTGATTCCGTAAGGTTTCAAGACCGAAAGCATATCGCGTTTGTTGAAGGTCAAAGCCGATTGATAATAATCGCAGGAAGTTTGCGACATTCCAATTAATTCGAAATAGGCCTGCATCAAACCATCTTCGCCGGGAGTTCCGTGAATGGCGTTGAAAACACAGTCGAAACTGATTTTTGTTCCGTTAACTGTTGTCGAAAAATCGTTTTTATCGATAGGAAATTCAGCTTCGTTATCGTCCACATAGACCCATTTTTCTTTGAAAATATGAATTCTAAATCCGTTGTATTTGGTTTTGTCAAGATATTGATAGACCACGTTTCCGCTGATTAAGGAGATTTTGTATTCGCTTGAATATCCGCCCATTATGATGGCAATGTTTTTCATTTTATACGATTAATCGGTTAATCGTTTA
>DMHA01000110.1 GCA_003449615.1 Flavobacterium sp. | reverse complement strand
ACTTCCATAAACTCAAAACCATCAGCGACACTTTTAACTATTTTGATGTCTTCATACTTTCTGAGCAGTTCTTCGAGTCCATTTCGAAAAAGTTGATGATCGTCTGCTATTATTAATTTGATTTCGTTCATAATTCTACGGGTAATTCAATTTCAAAGGTTGTCTTTCCGGGTGTTGCATTGATTTCAATTTTTCCATTACAAATTTCTACACGTTCTTTGATGTTGTTAATTCCTAAACCTAATTTTACGGTGCTCATTTCAAAACCAATGCCGTCATCAAAGTAAAAAAGCGAAATAAAATCATCAAATTCTGAAAGTGTAATTCGGATGTTTTTTGCCTTGGCATGTTTTAATGAATTATTAATTAGCTCTTTACTAATTCTAAAAAGATTAATGGCTTGATGGTTTGTAATTTTTGAGTTGTCCTGTAGGGTTAAATCTTCATACTCAATAGTTATAGTTGTTGATTTTTTGACACTTTCGATAAAGTTAGTGAGTGTAACTCCTATTCCAAAATCATCTATGGAAGAAGGCATTAAGGCGTTTGACATCAATCTGATTTCAGCAATAGTATCATCTACTATTTTTTTCATTTCGGTTTTCATCAATTCATTTTCCACTTTATTTTCAATATAGTGTTTCAAAGAGGTTAAATACGGGCCAACACCATCGTGGAGTTCTCGCGATAATCGGCGTCTTTCGTTTTCTAAACTGTTGACCAACATCCGTTTTGAATTTATTCTAGTATTTTCTTCATTATTTCTAAACTCTATGAGTTTATCTCTCATCGCTAAAAGGCTTTTTCCTAGCAAATCATTAGGGCTTTTAAGCTGATAATCGGTATTTAAATTCATTAAACCAATATCATTGGCGAATTGTACAGCACCTTGCAAAGCAACTTTCAAATTCGCTAGGGCTTCAAACATTTCGGCTATTTCATTAGAATTTTTTATGAATTCATTGGTTTGGTTATAATCTCCTTCTGCCATAATTCGGAGACTTTTTTGCATATTCTTTATTGGGTTGGTAATAATTCTTGTAAGAAAAAGAGAAATGATAACAGCTAGTAAAAAAATAGCAAGAGTTAAACCCACTAATCTTTCCTTCAATTTTTTTAAGGGAATAGTAACCTCATCAACATCTATTTCGGATAGAATAACCATATTTAGGTTTGGAATTTCGATAAGACCCGACACGCTATATACATCGATACCTCTATAATCCTCAAAAACACCTCTGCCTTTGATTCCTTTGAAAGCCTTTGCCACATTTTCTGCTTTCACAGATAAGGCGTAGGGGGTTTTATCTGGATAAAAACGTGATTGGGAACGCAGGTTAAAATCTTTGCCCACAAGATAGGATTCGCCACTGTTACCCATTCCTGTTCGTTCAAAGAGTATGTTTTTGATTTTGTTGTACTCTAAAATTTTGATTTTTGTGCCTTTTTTAGACTTAGAGACAAATCCTATTGTTGTCTTTTTATCAAGGTGATAGGCTGTAAAATCGTGAATTCCACTGCGGTTTTTAATGCTATCTGGAAGAATTAATACGGTACTATCAATATTTTGATGATACAAATCGGCTGACTCAAACTTTTCCCATTCTGATTTTATCAAATGTTCTATTTGGTTTTTCTTGAGTGTTTTAATGGAATTTAATTGCTGTAAAACGCGATCGTTTAAAACGTTTGAAAACTCTTTGTATGAAGAAAATGACAATAAGGCAATTACCATTGCTATTAAACTGTTGATAATAATAAGTATTAATGCTCTGATGCTCATTAAAATTTATTTTAAATGGTAAAATAAAATTTGTTTAATAGGATAATAAACGCAAATGCATTCTTGTTTTTGGTTTTGTAAATATACTTGATTTTAGGAATTAAATGGATTTCTGTTCAGTACATTCGCTTTTAATTTTTTTTTAAAAGCGAATGTACTGTCAAAATAATGGGTGCACGACAAATTGCACTTTTAAAAAATTTTTGCCTCAAGTTCCAACGGTAATTCAACAACATTAGGTTTATAGTTTTTTTTCGATAAATGCAATTTGTCGTGCACCCCAAAATAATTAGAAAAACAAATTTCAATTTAAAAACCGTAAATTCGCTTTTTGAATCACAATGAAAAGCAATTTACTCCAACAAATCAACAATCCAATCGATTTACGCCAGCTCGACGAAGCCCAACTTCCTCAACTGGCTCAGGAATTGCGTGATTTTATTATTGGTGTTGTCGCTGTCAAAGAAGGTCATCTTGGTGCCAGTCTTGGTGTTATCGAACTTACTATCGCCTTGCATTATGTGTTTGATACTCCTAATGATTTATTGATTTGGGATGTGGGACATCAAGCTTATGGTCATAAAATTTTGACTGGAAGAAGAGCCATTTTTCATACCAACCGCCAACTCAACGGGATTTCTGGATTTCCAAAACGTAGCGAAAGTATTTATGATACTTTTGGCGTTGGTCATTCTTCGACTTCAATTTCGGCAGCTTTGGGCATGGCGATTGCGTCCAATTTGAAAGGAGATTCTGAAAAACATCACATTGCCGTAATTGGCGATGCTTCGATTGCTTCGGGCATGGCGTTTGAAGGATTGAATCACGCTGGAGTGACCGATGCTAATTTGTTGGTTATCCTTAACGACAACGCCATCGGGATTGATCCAAGTGTGGGTGCTTTGAAAAATTATCTCACTGCAGTGAAAGAAGGAAAAAATCCGAAGCAAAATAATATGATTAAATCTTTGAATTTTGACTATTCAGGACCCATCGATGGCAATGATATTTTTGCAGTGATCAAGGAATTGAAACGCTTGCAAAAAATAAAAGGACCAAAATTCCTGCACCTCATTACCACCAAAGGAAAAGGTTTACAACAAGCCGAAGATGACCAAGTAAAATACCACGCACCAGGAAAATTTGATGCTTCATCAGGGAAAATCTTTGCAAAATCTGAAGAGAATTTGCCTCCAAAATACCAAGATGTTTTTGGATTAACGCTTTTAGATTTGGCGAAAGCCAATGAAAAAATTATAGGAATCACACCTGCAATGCCCTCGGGAAGTTCCTTGAAAATGATGATGGACGCTTTTCCAAAACGTGCTTTCGATGTGGGAATTGCCGAACAACACGCCGTTACTTTATCTGCTGGAATGGCGACACAGGGAATGGTGGTTTTTTGTAATATTTATTCTACCTTTTTGCAACGCGCTTACGACCAAGTCATTCACGACGTGGCATTGCAAAATTTACCTGTGATTTTTTGTTTGGACAGAGCAGGACTAGTTGGCGAAGATGGAGCAACCCACCACGGCGTTTTCGATTTGGCTTATTTGCGTTGCATCCCGAATATGATTGTGTATTCGCCGTTGAATGAAATTGCCTTGCGAAACATTTTATATACTGCCCAAATGGGGTTGAATCATCCCATCGCTATTCGCTATCCTCGTGGTCGTGGACAAATTTTGGATTGGCAAAAACCCTATCAAAAAATTGAAATTGGCAAAGCCAATTGTCTTAAAAATGGAAGCAAAGTAGCTATTTTGTCGAATGGAACTATTGGCAATAATGTAACTTTGGCTTTGGCCCAATTAAAAAATCCAGACCATTTCGCCCATTATGATTTTGCTTTCGTAAAACCGTTGGATGAGAAATTATTACATTCTATTTTCACGACTTTTGAAAATATAATAACCATTGAAGATGGGGTTGCAAAAGGTGGTTTTGGAAGTGC